>JANXOO010000506.1 GCA_025353525.1 Schlesneria sp.
GATCAATTCCAATTGGTAAACTAAACTATTAAATCAGACTAGACTTTTACAGGCCGGACTTTAGCACACATTCGGTCCAGATCGTCGAAAAACGCCGGATAGGTTTTCGCTGTACAGCGGGGGTCCGCGATGACGATTCCCGGGATGCGCAGGCCAAGGAGCGCGAAGCTCATTGCCATACGATGGTCGTCGTAAGTTGCGACTGTTCCGCCGTGCATTGGACCGGGATGGATCGTCATTCCGTCGGGGTGCTCGTCGACGTTAAGTCCAAGCCGACGCAGTTCCGTAACGACGGCTGTGACGCGGTCTGTTTCTTTGAGTCGCATATGAGCCACGTTGCGAATGCGGGTCGGACCTGTTGCGAACGGTGCGACGCAGGCCAGTGTTTGAGCCGTATCGCTGATCGCGTTCATGTCGATATCGATTCCTCGCAGATCACCGCCGCTGACGGTGACGCTTCGGGCGCACCGGGTGACCCGGCAACCCATTCGTTCCAGGGCCGTTACGAAATGGATATCGCCCTGAAGTGCGTTCGCGTGCAAGCCTTCAACCGCGACTGTGCCACCTGTCACGGCCGCCAGACCAAAAAAATAGCTCGCAGCCGATGCGTCCGGTTCGATGTCGTAAGTTGTCGCGCGATACGATTGAGGAGCGATACTGAAGCTGCCTGGTCGGGGCCGATCGACAGACACACCGAACTGACTCATCATTTTCAAGGTCATTTCGACGTAGGGTTCCGACACCATTTCGCCCGCCAGATGTATTTCGATCGGCTCGGACGCGCAGGGAGACGCCATCAGCACGGCACTCAGAAACTGGCTGGACAAGTCGGCATTGATCGTCGTCGTCCCTCCTTTCAACCCGTTCGCCGTAACGATGACCGGTGGGCAATTATTACCAGCCTCGCAATCAACGGTAATGCCAAACTGACGCAGCGAATTGACCAGGTCCAGGATTGGTCGCTCACGCATGCGGGCATTTCCGTCAAGCCGATATCGACCGTGACCCAAGCTGCATAAAGCGGTCAGAAACCGGATACTCGTCCCGCTGTTTTCCAGCCAAAGGTCCGCACCGGATGATTTCGGGCGTCCGCCGCATCCGGAAATCGAGATCGTCTGATCGCGAACAGACTGATCGACCGACAATCCCAGTTTTTTCAGGCTGTCGACCATGACCTGAGTGTCGCGGCTGTCGAGGACGCCGCTCAAAAACGACGTTCCCTCTGCGAGTGCCGCGATAATCAGTGCGCGATTCGTCAGGCTTTTGGAGCCGGGCGGACGAATTGACCCGACAACGGGGCCTGACACTGGCTGAATCTCGCGGAAACCGGTCATTCTGAAGCAAGTCCTGACTCGAAGTAGAAAACAAGCCTCGGGGCAAACACCCCGGTTTGGCAAATGTTACGGTGTAAGGAATATTTCGCAGCAGAATTCTGTTTCTGACCTGACACGGATGACCGTGACTTGGCCACTTCGACGGTTGAATGCGACGTTCGATTGGCAGTGTGCCTATACGTCCGTCACAATCGGGTAACGATTTTTCTGATCGGCTGTCAGGCCGTTTTTTGTTCAGGATACTTGATCCTGCCGTGATGAATGCCGATCAGCGATTTTGTCAGCGAATCTTCGATCACGGCCAATTCGCTGAGGGTGAGCGAACTTTCATCAAATTGTCCGTCGAGCAGTCGTTTGATCGCAATTTCGTGGACCAGGGTTTCCAGGCGTTTCGGAGTCGGCTCCGCCAGAGTTCGGCTTGCCCCTTCCACGGCATCCGCGACCATCATAACGGCCGCTTCGCGCGTCTGTGGCTTTGGACCCGGGTAGCGGAAGGCCGACTCCTGGACATCGAACCGGTGATCGGGTTGTGATTCCGCCTGTTTCGTCGCCGCATGAAAGAAGTATTCGACCAGCGTTGTTCCGTGATGCTGTTCAATAAACGCGATCAGTGCTTCTGGCAGGTTGTGCTGATGAGCCAACTCGACCCCGTCCTTCACGTGCCCGATGATGACGAGGGCACTCATCGCAGGGTTCAAAGATTCATGTCGGCTGATCTGTCCCGCCGAAAGATTCTCGACAAAGTAATGCGGCTTCATCACCTTGCCGATGTCGTGGTAGTACGCTCCGACGCGGCACAGCAAGCCGTTGGCTCCGATCGCATCGGCAGCCGTCTCGGCAATGGCCGCGACACCGTTGGAATGGCTGTACGTTCCAGGAGCTTTCCGGATCAGTTCCTGCAGCAGTGGATGCGAGACGTCGCTCAGTTCAAGCAAACTGATATCGGTGACGACGCCGAACAGGTTCTCGATGAATGGAAGGCTGCCCGACACCAGAAACCCTGACAGAAAACACCAGCCGGCACCGCGAATCGCGTTCAGCAAGAACCGGTGGTCGGGATCGGCCCACAGGCGATTCAACTGCTGGCTTTCGATAATTCCTGTCCCCACGTAAACAAGCAGAAACGTCACAGCGGCACCAAAGCCGACTTTGACCAGCTTCATGCGATTGGACACCTGGTGAAGCGGGACGACCGACGCCGCGATGGCACTCATCAGAATCACGAACTGACCAAGGCCACCACCAATCGACAGCGTCAGCACCAGTGTCATCGAGAATCCGGTCAGTGCCGCAAGTACCTGGTTGTAGGCGATTGCGAGAATCATGACTGTGCAGAGCAACGGGACGACTTCGGCTCGCCAATGATCAAACGACAGCAATCGGCTGGCGACAACCGAAACAGTGACGACGATCAGATAGATCGCCAGTCGACCAACGTTGGACGCCAGGCGCCGTTCGTTGAGGACCAGGTAATATCCGTTCATTCCCGCCAGAACGACGAGCAGGGCAAACACCGTCACCAGCCGAACGATTCGCTCGGTCAAAGTGACCCCGCGTTCAAGCTGGTCGTACTGTGCCTGAAGAACTTCGCGATAGTCTTCGGTAACCACGCTTCCCGGCGCAACCAGCGGAGACCCTCGCTTGTACGGGTCACTGACAGGGGGCGTCGAACGATTCGCCTCTGAAACACGACGATTATACGTTGCAGAGTCGAATTCGAGCGACGGGATAACGCGGTTCTTCAGCCACCGTTCGAGGATCGGTTGTAACGGGGCCAGGTCGGGATAGCTCTTCCATTGACTCCCCAGGCTTCCCGTTGCTTTCAGCGATTCATCAAGGATGGCGTCGGCGGCCAATCGCGCTTGCGATTTGTCGGATTCGGACGGCAGGATACTGATTTTATCGTCGAGACGAATTTTCTCTCGGGGGCGAGAAAGTTCCGCCAAATCGATCACACCAACATTCACAATCGGCGCCAGAAACTGCGAAAAATCGCCGACGAACAAGTCGATGGAACGTTCGGCGGATTCTTCCGGACCAATCTTTGAGCGAAGCATTTGCCATTCTGATTCAAACCTGGCCGACTGCGGATCGAACGTGCTTGAACCCGTCGAAACCCAGTCGAAAGCGGCTCGTGTCTCGGCCGAAAGTTCGCCAAATCGGCTGGTTTCCACCAATTCGAACAATTGGCGGCGCAAGTCGGCGGGCAGATTTTTCAGTCGTTCGGCCCCGACCGGGATCGTCCGAAATACCGGTAGCACGCTTTGCTCGCGTTCGATTCGTGCCAGTTCAGTTTTGTCCTGATTGACTCGCTCGAAATCGATTCTGGCGAGCATTCCATTCGGAACATCATCGCCTAACCGATGTGGAAAGGGAGCTTGCCAGCTTTGGAGTGCGAACACGAGGATTGCGAGCGTGACGAAGCAAATCGCCAGTCGAAGTGAGACATCGGTCCTGGTGAGTTGTTCGCCAAGCCGTCCTGACCACGACGTACCGACTTTATGCACCGACAGCCGGATCGGGCGATTTCTTCGCGTGAAAAAGTTCATTCGGTTGGCGTGTTTCCATTCCTGTGGAGTCCGTTCGGTTCGCCGCGGTTCGAGTGACCGTTCCTCGACAATGACGCGGATCCGTCAATCAGATGTCCCTGGTCCCGATCGTCGTATGCTTCGACGATCTTTCTGACGAGTGCATGTCTGACAATGTCTGCGACTTCCAGCGTGACCGATGCGATACCGTCGATGTGTTGCAACCTGCGGATCGCATCGTTCAAACCGCTCTCGACGCGATCCGGCAGATCGGTCTGGGTTCCGTCACCCGTGACGACAATTTTCGAGTGATGTCCCATTCGTGTCAGAAACATTTTCATCTGGGTAACCGTCGTATTCTGGGCTTCGTCCAGAATCATGAACGTGTTGTTCAGAGTTCGGCCTCGCATAAATGCCAGTGGAATGATCTCGATCACTTCCTTGTCCATGTATCGTTGAACCTGATCGAAGTCGAGAATGTCACTCAACGCATCCAGTAACGGACGCAGGTACGGATTGACCTTTGCCAGCATATCACCGGGAAGAAAGCCGAGTTTTTCACCCGCTTCGACAGCCGGTCGGACCAGAACGATCTTGCGGACTTGCTCCAGTCGCAGAGCGTTGATCGCCATTGCGACGGCAAGATACGACTTTCCGGAACCGGCAGGCCCTTCGCAGATGACCAGGTCGTGTTCCCGGATCGCCTTGATATAGTCACGCTGTCCTTTACCCATCGGACGAATCTTGCGTGCCTTGTGGAACACATCAATCATTTCGTCCGCGGTGGCGTCAGCGTTTTCCGGTGGAAACTGGCCGCGCAGCAAGGCCCGGTCGAGGTCCGCGTCGTCCAGCAGACCTTTCCGCTCGATAATCGACCTCAGTTCCGAGACGATTTCCGTCCCCAGATCGACCTGTGCCTGTTCGCCATGCAAATGGAGTTCGTCGCCTCGCAACACGACGTCAATGTGCAGCAAATCCCGCAAGCGACGGAGATTCATATCGCGAGACCCGAACAGGGTGCGAATGTCGTCGTGATTGCGAAACTGAATTCGTCCTTCGGACATAAATTGTTCCCGAGGTCACCAAGCGGTATCTATGCTGCTCGCAGCGATGAATGACGCATTTTCGAAAGCCGGTTACCGCAGCAGTGTCGGACCAGCTTTCGGTGCCCGAAGTACCGTTGAGGCACTTTGGGCAAATGTTCAATTCATTCTATGCAAAGCATATCCGGGGTGAATGGCGATTCGGAATTTCGTCC
>JANXOO010000697.1 GCA_025353525.1 Schlesneria sp.
GCAGCGGTGGCGATGGCGATCGTGGCACTGCGAACAAAGAAATCAGCCTTCGTATGGGGAATGGTGATTTGCACAATCATCGCGTATCAGACATCGCCCGTTTTTTTCAAAGAACTTGTCCTGCAAATTCGCGATGGAGCAGCATCTGCCGTCGGAGAATCCCGTCTTCCCTATGCGTTTTACGGACTGACGTACGCTCCCCTGATCGTGGTCTTTTCAATTCTTGCGAATGCGTTAAAGCGACGTGGTCAACACCTGTTCGAGAAATCGCTCAGGCTGACCGCATCCGTCTTGCCATGGATTCTGTTCGGAGTTTCGTTCACTCATCCCAAAGCAATTCTGCCGGTCGCCCTGGTCCTGTGCCCGATCTTCGTGGGGCAAGCGGTCCTGTTTCGACAACGATTGTTCATGGTTCCGGCCGCGTTGTCCTTCCTGGCCGCCGCCTATGGGTTGCCCGGACTGTGTGAACAAGTCTTCGACTTGCCAATGTCAGCAAATGCAGGGCTGGTTGTATGGTCGGTCGCGGCGGGATTGTTGTTTGTACCTGGCGTCCTGATTGATCGATGGAGTCGTTCGCTGGACTGTGATGTGTCGGCCCTGCCCTTGTCGATCTGGACGCAGCAGATCTGCCAGAGAATCAGTCTGCTGGCGACGATCGCTGCCTCGGTGGCCTCGATTCGGCATATTCCGGCTCCGCCGATCATCATTCAGCCGCTGCTGTCAATCATCCCGTCGATCCTGATTATCTCGTTGCTGGTCAGTCACTCACTTCGGTGGATCAGTCCCCGGCTGTCGCAGTGGACACTTGTTTTCTGCACGTATTTCGCAATGCAGTTTCGAGAGCCCGGTTCAGGATGGCTCAATGATGATGCCCCGGCACTCGGCATGATCCTGATCGGACAATGGCTGCTGAGTGACATATTGAACATTTGGCCGCAATCACGCATCTCAAGAACGTTTGCCAGACCTTTGACTGTGGTCAGCGGGGTTGGATTAACTCTTCTGTTCGGCCTGTTCGTGATCGCAGGAATGTTTGCACACGTGACGCCGATCGTGAGTCTTCCATGGCTGGCCTTCGGGTTGGTGATCGTTTGGGCTCTGGATGCGTCGCGGCGATTTTACAACCCGATCACGGCGACAATTGCCTGGTGTTCTGTGTTCGTATTTTTCAGCGGTGTCGCCTCGGCACATTTCGGACGGATGGTAGTGAGTCCATGGTGGATGGCGATCTGGATCGCCACCGGCCTGACACTTCTCTCGATCCGACAATCGCTGATCGGAATTCTGAATTTGAATGACGTACGTTCACTCGATGAAGCGTCCGATGTGAATACGACGTTTCGTCAAAGAATTCAGGACTGGCTGTCGCCACTGGCGGCGATGATCCCTCTTCTGTTTTTTGCTGTCGCGATTGCAAACCTGTGGTATCTCGATGTCCCTCATCGAGTCGCCGGGATGCTCGCGCTGGCCGGCATGTACGCCTGCCTGCGAATCCGGAAGAGCGACCTCGCACTTCGGGATCAGTCCGAACGATTCGTTCGCGATTGCGTCAGTGCAGCGTCCATAGAGACCAGCGAGACTCGATCAGGCATATTCAATGCCAGCTTCCCTTACAACTTCTTCTGGCCGCTATTGAACTGGCAGATTCTTGCGCTGGTTGTAATGACGTGTGTGCCCCGCAACGTATCGCTCGATGAACTGACTTATGCTGAATTCAGTATTTTCGGGTTGCCACTGGCCGCGCTGGCAGGGATCAGTGCCTGGCTGTTCGAATGGAAACGGCCACGAGACCTGACCGATGATCTCTGGATTGTCACCAAACACCAGTTATTGCTGGCAATCACGGCGACATTCATGTTGGTCGGGGCGTTGCACTGGCAAGTCTACGGGGCCTCGCATCCAACCAGTCTTGTATGGGCTGTGACAGCATGGTCGTCGCTCGTCGCCGTGCTATTGTCCGATGCGCTGCGGACTCAACAACGCGAGCGTGTCTGGCATGCACAACTTGTGATGTTGATCGCGGCAATCTACTTCGTCATTTCCGGAACCTGGGAACTGACGAATCCGTTTTCCGCATACCTGTGTCTGATGGCGGGTTTGGCGTTCTGGATTATTGGCAATGTGACTGAATCAGCGTCACGGTTCGAAATTTTCTCGTATCCCGCCAGAATGACCGGGTTCTGGCTACCGCTAGTTGTCATTCCATTCGCCTGCTGGAGACATGTCAACGCCGATACATCGACGTGTGTGGGCATTAACAGCCTGCCATTGCTCGGGGCAGCCGCCTTCTACTTCTGGCAAGGCATCAATCAACGCCACATTGGATTTTCGGTCCTGTCAGCGGCGATCCTGAACCTTGCCACAGCTCTGGTTTGGCACGAATTGCACTGGACCGACCCACAATTGTTTCTGATCCCGATCGGAATCTCGGTACTGGCACTGACCGAAGTCATGAAAACCGAGATCCCTTCCGAGAATCACGAACGGCTTCGATTGGCCGGAGCACTGCTGATTCTGGTATCGCCGACATTCCAGATCGTGACCGGAAGCTGGTTGCATATTCTGACTCTGATGATTGCCTGCGTGGCCATGGCACTTTTTTCGATCGGTTTTCGAATCCGCGTCCTGCTGTATACGAGCAGTGCGTTCCTGCTCGCGGACCTGGCAGCACTGATTGTCCGTGGATCGGTCGACCACGCAAACCTGTTATGGGTGTTCGGCGTCGTCTTCGGAGCCTCGGTGATCGCTCTTGGAGCCATTTGCGAGAATCATCGTGAAAAATTACTGGGACGGCTGCGCGGCCTGGCCGCCGAACTGGAGCTTTGGCATTAGGCGACCGGCAGAGGAAAATCGACCAATTGAAAGGGGGACTGGATAAAGGGTGACTGGCTCCAGGTCTTCCTGGTGCCTGTCCCCCTTTATCCAGCGACTGGTATTTCCTTTCCTGCCGTCGCCTGGAAGCAGCGAAGGAACACAACTCACTGCCAGCGAGTTTTTTCAAAACCTGTTTGCTTGCAAGCTGGCAGCTTGCGGCCTGTCTCAAGATTAGAGGTCACACAATGTGCTGGATGGAACGTTTTTCGCTTGTAATGCGTTCAAATTGGGCTGTCGTCATCGAACGGTTCGAAAACCCCGAACGGATGCTGAATCAATTGCTGATCGACATGGATGAAGAACTGGACTCTGTTCGACGCGGTGTCGCCGAAGCTTTGGCCGACGAAATCCAGTTGAAGAAAAAGGTCGACACGGCACGAAAAGAGAGTGACGAATGGCTGACTCGAGCCAAGGCGGCGATCGAACGCGCGGACGATGCATCGGCAGAAGCAGCCTTGCAACAAAAGCTGATGGCAACAGAACGCGCGGACGACCTGGCGAAAGAGTACGAACGGCAACAGCAACAGACTCGCAAATTGCGAGATTCCGTTCGCAGCCTGGAAGACAAGATCCGTCAGGCAAAACAACGTCAGACCCTTCTGCTGGCACGGATCACACGTGCCGATTCATCGCGACGGATCAATTCGGTTCTTGACCGCACAGGAAAACATTCTGCGTTCGGCGGCTTTCAAAAACTGGAAGCCAAAGTCGACCGCGCTGAAGCACTCGAAGAAGCCTATGATCGTATGGAAGGACGCGATCCCGACGCGGACGAACTGGCTCGCCAGTTCGACGACAAACAGCGATCCGAACGATTGAAAACAGAACTGGAAACCCTGCGTCAGACCCTTAAACCATAATTGCTTGTTGTGACAATCACAGCCTTATGAAGGTGACCAGTGCCAAACAGCATTTTTCAATCGCTGCGACATTTCTTCGAATCGTGGTGGCTGAGCGACCGTATCCGGGCGTCACCCTCGGAAGGTCGCCTTCTGCGAATCCGGCCGGGAGCGATACTGGTCATCAATGGTGTTCAGGCAGAAGTCGTATCACGCAGGATGACAGACGTTTTTTCAATTGCAGGTCAGAAAGTTTCAATCATCGGAAGTACCTCACAGCGGGACACGGCGGATTATCCTCAATACAACAACGATCTGAACGGGCCTGACTTCAGTACTCGCGACATTCCGGACCTGCAGAAATGTTGCATGTATTCTTTTGTTTGCCTGTGCTGCGACACGCCAACGGGACACGCGGAATTGCAAATCGGATTTGCGGTCGACGGAAAGACATCGTCGATCGTCTGGAAGCACGCAGGCGAATGCCACCTGCTTGAATCGGACGACATTGAAGTCTGGCGGAATGAAAATCCGGGATCGCGACGGGACCTGTCGAACAATTCGTCGTGGCTTCTCTGATTTCGATGGCATACAATCTGCATAACAGCTGATTTTACGCAAGGGTGGCATGCTCGACAATCTTCAATTGTGGGTCTTTGGCGCGGCGGCACTCGTCGACACCGTGCTGTTGTTCGCATTGCTGGAACGCCACAATTGGCGGGCTGTCACGATCTGGATGCTTCTGCTCGCTCTTGGTGTCTGGTCATGGCACGTCGGGTACTTCGTATTGGTGCTGATTACCGATTCGGCCGGATCGCTGGCAGGCCCGATGCACTGGGCGTCGATGCTGGCGATGGCATTCGGCTTAATGCTGATGCCCAGCGCTGCTGTCCACGGAACCGGACGATTGTTGCAATATGGCCATCTTCGGACAGGCTCGCATCCCGACCCGCGGTTTATTCTTTGTTATCTTCCGATGGTACTTCTCGTATCAATGAGCCGTGCTCTCGCCTCCGATACCGGGAAGTCGTTCGTGGATTTATTGGTCGATTATCGCATCCCCTATGCGTTATGGCTTGGTCTTGTGAGCGGATTTGCATCGTACGGACTATGGCGAACCGGCAAAGTCGCCGCAGATTTCACGTCGCGCCGTTTCTACCATTTACTGGCAGTCAGCATGCTGGTCATTGCGGCGACAGCATCGCTCTATATTTTCTCGTTGAACGGTTTTCCTGAACTGGCAGCGTATTTGAAGGTCGTCGTTATTCTGTTGCCAGTGATTCCGGCAATCCTGTTTGCCTACTTCGTCATGCGATTCCAGCTTCTGCCGGTTGTTCTTGAAAGGACGCTGGTTTACGGTGCGGTGCTTGTTGGAGCGATGCTGTTTCACCAGATTGTGTTCGTCAGAATGATGTCGTCAATCGGTGACCAGTACCAGCTCGATTTGGGACTTGTCGAAGGGTGCCTGGCCTTCCTGGTGATCCTGCTCTACCAGCCCCTTCGCGTTCGCATTGCCGAGGCGCTGCAATCGCTACTCGATTCGTCCAGATCGAGGCGGAGCGAGCGACAACGCCTGGCAGTACAACTGGCGACCAGAGCGGCCGATCCTCCCCTGGTTCTGCTGGACTGGTTCAACTCGGCAATACAGCGATCGTTCGAAACAAATCCGGGAGCGGCCTGGTTATCCGATCGCGACGGTCGCGTCTTCGAAAAAGCGGGAACAACAACCGTGTTGGGCGACGATGACGTTCGTCCAATACACAGTGCGATGGCTCGCAGCGGCAGCCCGTTCGTTACCCGATTCACAACGGTGGATCCGCTAGTGACGGAATTCCTCGATCGCGTCCGGGCCGGCGCACTGTTGCGATTCGAGCACGCTGAAGTGTCTGGACTGTTTCTGATCGGCTGCCGTCGCTGGGGGCAACCGCCAAGTGATGAAGATCTGCATGTACTGGCGCTGCTGGTCGAGCAATTCGGGATCACACTGCACAATTCCCGCCTGATCGCGATTCAGGTCGCGACAGAGCACCGTTTCCTGCAGCAGGAAAAGATGTCGACGCTCGGGTTGATCGCCAGTTCGCTGGCACACGAGATCAGAAATCCGCTGTCATCGATCAAGACGATCATCCGGGTACTTGCAGAAGATCTTGGCCCTGACAGTCGGTACGCCGAAGACTTGCAAATGATCGGTGGCGAAATCGAAAGACTGTCCGCGTCAACATCCGAATTGCTCTCAGCGGCTCGTCCGCCGGGCGTCCACCTTCCACCAGCGCCACTGGCAGATATTCTTTCACCAACACTGCGATTGCTTCAGTTTCTGACCCGTCAGCGCGAGATCATTCTGGACGTGACGTTCCCGGCAGAACCGCTGATCCTGACGCTTGATCAGATTGGCCTGCGTGAAGTTGTGTTCAACCTGATCACGAACGCTGTCGACGCCTGTGGGCCTGGTGGCCGGGTGCAATTCGTCTGCCGAAGCGAATCCGGTGCGTTAATCATCGAAATTCACGACAGCGGATCGGGCATCAGGCCCGAGCAACGGGAACTCATTTTTGAACCGTTTTTCACCACCAAATCAACGGGAACCGGTTTGGGACTTTATATCGTGGCCCGTCGAGTTCGGGACATGGGAGGACAAATCGATTGCCAGAGCGTCCCCGGACAAGGGACGATCTTTCTGGTAAATTTGCCTCAGGAAAGAATCAAGGCACGGCAAATCGCACCATGACCGCACTACGAATCCTGATCGCCGATGACGAACAGCCCGCTCGCTTCGCCTTGCGTCGAGCACTCACACATCCCGATTACGAAATCATCGAAGCAGCCGACGGACAGATCGCGCTGGAAATGTTGCGAACTGAACTTCCCGATCTGGTGTTTCTCGATCTGCAAATGCCGAAACTTGGCGGAGTCAACCTGCTGCGAGAACTCGGTCATGTCCCGAGCGGTTGTGAGATCATCGTACTGACCGCGAACGACAATGTCGCCACCGCCGTTGAGTGTATTCGGCTGGGCGCATCAGATTATATCTCGAAGCCCTACGAGATCGAGCAAATCAGGTCGATCGCCAGACGAGTCGCCAGCCGACTGGAATTGCAGCGTCGCGTGACCGATCTGCAATTCAGGCTTGAAACGCAAACCGGATGCGGTGCGATCATCGGCGTCAGTCGGCCCATGCGGCAACTGTTCGAACAAATGACCAGGGCATCGCGTTCGTTTGCCGACGTATTGATTCGAGGTGAAACCGGAACCGGCAAAGAACTGATCGCTCGTGAAATTCACCGGCAAAGCGAGCGGGCGGCTGGTCCG
>JANXOO010000699.1 GCA_025353525.1 Schlesneria sp.
CAACGGGCTCGAATCATCGAGCTAAAAATGGTGCTGTCGGAGGATTCACATCGTCAGTAGTGCTCGATTCGGCTGACCCGGAAATTTTGCAGCTCGGGAAAATCAAGAAGTCGCGTCTGATCAATAAAGTCAAGGTCGTGACGGGTTTTCACGAACACGTCAGTGCGGCAAATCTTGAAACGTTTCCTGTACCGGAAAAAGGTGCGACCGGATTCACAATCACGCAGGATCGCGAATTCGGGACGATTGTTGATGTCGTAGCCGTTCAGGCAGGAAATGACCAGATTCAACTTCAGATTATTGTCCAACATTCAAATAAAGATAACAAAACAGCTGTCGATGGCGTTCCCGGATTATCCCAACGACGAGCACAAACCGTTGTCGAAATCGGTCCGGATCAAACGGCAGTCCTGTCCGCTTCGTCAGGCGATAACGGGCACGCGCTAGTTGTTTTTGTAACAGCGGTGCCGCGAGAGAAGACAGCCGGTCGCCAGTGATATCGTTGAAAAAACGAGCTCATTCAGAACGTTGTGACATTGGTCGCGTTCCTGTGTGACGTGCGGAAATATGCCGTGGTCGACTTTGGCAAACCTCGCCATTGCTACAAGTAGCGTGTAATTGCCTTGATTTTGCTCGAAAGGTATCTGCATGAAGTCGATCACATCGGTGACGGTTCGATTGTCGGCCTGGGTGATGGCACTTTGCCCGTTGTCGCTAGCGATACTGTGTCATACCGGACTGCGTTCGATCCCGCTGTCAATCGAAGCTCCGCCACAACCGGCACTTGCCTTTCATCAATATGCGGTCGACCTGAGAAAAATATTGCCAACCACTGAAGTTAATGGAACTTTCGTCTTTCAAAATCGCGGAACAGAACCCGTTCGGATCGACAAGCTTGTGCCGAGTTGCGGATGTCTGACGCCGCGTCTGCAGGGTGATCGGGACAAAATCATCGAGCCCGGTGACCACGGGCGAATCATCGTACGGATGCAGCCCGCCAATTCAACCGCCGGGCCGCACGAGTATACGGTTGATGTCTCGTACACTGATCCTCAACCCCGCGAAGTCCGATTGACATTGAAGCTCGAAATTCCCGTATCGACGATTACTGTTTCACCACCTGCGCTGACGGCGTATCACCCGCACGGCTCCGCTCCCACAATTCAGGACTTTACAGTCACTGACGGACGAGGCACGCCGTTTGAAATTACCAATGTTTCGGTCGATAGCGATCTGATCGAGACTGCAATTGGAGAAAGCGGACGGTCACAGATCGGATATTTTC
>JANXOO010000715.1 GCA_025353525.1 Schlesneria sp.
AAACGGGCGCGGGTTCCTCGAAACGGAAACGACCGCAGGAAATTTTGTCTTTCAATTTGAAGCAATCACCAATGGCGAAAAACTGAATAGCGGAGTTTTCTTCAGGGCGATGGCCGGAACGAAAGAAGCACCCTCAAACGGCTACGAATTTCAGATTCATAACGGATTCAAAAACGGTGACCGGACGAAGCCCGATGATCACGGCACCGGAGCGATTTTCAGGCGGGTGTTGGCACGTCGAGTGGTATCGACCGATCGCGAATGGTTTGCGGGGACACTGATCGCCGACGGACCGCACTTTTCGACGTGGGTGAATGGAATTCAAGTCGTTGACTGGACGGATGAACGCCCTGAAAACGATAATCCGCGCGCGGGACGCCGTATCGCCGCCGGGCACCTGAGCCTTCAGGGGCACGATCCAACGACCGACCTGGCATTCCGAAATCTGCGTCTCGTTGAAACGCCCTGATCGACGCCGTCCTCCGCAGAAATTGATACCCGATTGGCAGACTGAATTGTGTTGGAACACAACGCATTGATTTTGGCGGTCCTCAGAAACCCGGCTTTCGAGGAATGACTGGTTCGTGATCGCGAACAGCAAATCAACGGCAGCCCTTGCGGCAGAGATGAATGGACTATGACTCTAGCGACAATTCATCACGATCATTCCGAAAACGCGTCGGCATTCGTGGCCGACGACGGACGAGCCCACTGGCATGATCAGTCATTGTGGTTTGTACGTTCAAAACGCGATAAAGCAGCGGCGATGCTGCCCGAGTGGGAACTGCTGCGGCAGCGAGCATCCGAGATCAAACTGCATACGATGTCCCGCCTCGCGGATTACCTCGAAGACTTCGAGCGAAATGCGACAAAGCTGGGCGCAACCGTTCACTGGGCGAAGACGACGGAAGATCACAACCGGATTGTGCTCGAAATCCTTCGCAAGCACGACGCGACGAAGGTCGTGAAGAGCAAGTCGATGCTCACGGAAGAATGTCACCTCAATCCGTTCCTCGAGCGACACGGGATTGAAGTCGTTGACACTGATCTGGGCGAATGGATCGTTCAGTTGCGCAACGAACCACCTTCGCATATTGTCATGCCTGCGATTCACATCAAACGAGAAGAAATCAGCGAACTGTTTCACGAGCATTTGGGAACGGAAAGAGGTAAGACCGATCCGCCATACCTGGTCAATGCCGCTCGCGACGAGTTGCGACGCAAGTTTTTGAACGCGCATGTCGGGATCACCGGAGTCAACTTTGCCGTCGCGGAAACCGGCGGGTTCGTCGTTTGTACGAACGAAGGGAATGCCGATCTGGGCGTTTCGCTGCCGAAAGTCCACATCGCCTGTATGGGAATCGAAAAACTGATTCCTCGAGCCAAAGACCTGGGAGTCTTTCTGAGGTTATTGGCCCGTTCGGCAACCGGCCAGCCGATAACGACGTATTCATCGCACTTTCACGGTCCGATGACAGGGGGCGAGATGCATATTGTACTCGTCGACAACGGGCGAAGTGACATCCTGGGGTCACCGGACTTCCGCAGATCGCTGAATTGCATTCGTTGCGGAGCTTGCATGAATACGTGTCCGGTCTATCGCCGCAGCGGAGGTCACAGTTACGAAACGACGATTCCCGGCCCGATCGGTTCAATTCTGGCTCCGTCACGCGATGCAGCAACGCATCACAGCCTGCCTTTCGCTTGCAGCCTGTGCGGTTCGTGTTCTGACGTTTGTCCGGTGAAGATCGATTTGCACACGCAACTGCTGACCTGGCGACGCGAGATTGCTGTGCGAGGTCATTTGCCGTGGACGAAAAGACTGTCGATGAAGTTCGCCAGGCTCGTGCTGGGAAATACCTGGCTGTTCACGACCGCAGGGAAAATTGGTCGCCGCGTCATGCCGCTACTTCCGCGATTCATGATCTATCACCGTTTGAACGCCTGGGGAAAACAGCGGGAACTTCCGCCGATGCCAAAACAGAGTTTCCGTGAACTTTATCGACAAAGAAAACGGACAAATCAGGCAAAAAAGTGATCCAAACAGCAAAATCCTGCGTTGGACCTGCGGATAAAAGCGTAACGCAAAACCGGGGCCTGGACGATTACAGGTCGCCCCAAAATCACCCTGCCGGTCGCGTGCTGAAACCCGGGCCGCACTGCGGGAGTATATTCGGCGGGAGTATATT
>JANXOO010000716.1 GCA_025353525.1 Schlesneria sp.
CCTACGCCACGTTGGCACCACCACCGGGTTTCAGGTCTCCCGAATCATCATCGACGGAACTTTCGGATTTCGCCGAGAACGACGGTACGCTGGAACGCTGGTCTTCTTCGAGCGGTACAACGTGATCAAAGGGACGCTGACGGCGGGTGTCGGATCGACGATCAATGTGTCTGAAGGTGTCGTTGACATCGGCTTTGCGTACCGGACGGTGGCGAACAGCTTCACGAATCACCGCTTGATCAACCTCGATTCGTCAAGTCCCCTCGCACCGTCTTAGGCAACATCGGCTAAATAGCTTCCCCATCACTGTTGTGTTGGATTCGCTTTACCGGGATCGTTGGGCAGGTATGGTATTCGCCGGGCTCTTCCTAAGGTTCGAATGGGTGCCGGATACGTTCTCAGGCGACGGGTATTTGTCGATTTAATGTGCCGTTGGAGCCGTGGCGACGACGCTGGACCCGATCTTCGGGGGATGGAAGAAGAGTGCCAGTGCGATTGCCGCTACGAGTGCCGCAAAGCACGGGATCTGAAACAGTTCACGGAAATGGACGCGACCGCTGCCAATCTGATCGATGTCTCGCTTGGCGAGCGCTCCGGTGAATTCGATGGTCAGCGTGTCTTTCGGTAACGACCCGCCGCTCACCTGGACATTTCCGGCACCAATCCCGTCGACCGATTCCAGGGTCGTCTGGACCTGAGCGGCACTTGCGTTGTTGGGAATCCGTCCCGTCGTGTTTTTTCCGAACGGAAGTTCGAACGAGCCCTCCGCAGGAGGGATATTCATCGTCAGCGTCTGCACGGCATTTCCGTCTTTCGATCCCTTCACCGTCGTCGCCGTCACAACTTCTGTCAATGCATTAAACATCGGCGGGCAAGCGAAATTGGCGACCAGTGCCCCGATACCCAGGATCATCAAATTGAACAGTCCCTGAGCACTTGTGCGAGCATCTTTCGGAAAATGTTCGTCGACAAAAATGTAGACGGTCGCGAAGAAGAATGCATAACAAACTCCGTGCAAAAGGTTGACAGTGACGATCAGCCATTTGAACGATTCGTCACCGCAGTAAGCGAAAACCGCGAATCGTGCAGCGTGACCGAGGATGCCAATCACCATCGTCCAGCGCCAGCCGAACCGCTTCAGGAAAGTTCCCAGTACGGCCATCGTCAGGATTTCGGCGATCTGACCGATACTCATCACCGGTGTGACCCAGTTACCGGGAACACCCACCGTCGGAAGAAATCGACCCGTCCAGTTAAAGAAACAGTTGTGGACGAACGAATCGATCAGAGTCACGATCCACAGGACGAGTACAAACGGGTGAGCCAGCAACTTCATCGATTCGAGCCAGGCGAGGCCTTCGTTGGAGTCCGTTGCGGGCTTTGCCGGAGTGTGCGGAAGAGTCAGGCTGAATACGGCGAGTACGATCGATGCGCCGCCGGCTACGAGATACGTGTAAGCGGTGGCATTCTGCATCTCGATTCCTGTGAGTCCCGATCCGAAGACGGCGCCCAGCCAGTCGACCACCGATTTGGCGTTCGAATCGCTGACCTTTTTCCAGTCGACGAGCAAAAAGATCGGCGGCCAGGCGGCGGCGATCCAGCCAATCGTCCCCCCCATGCGTACGATACCGAATTCGCGTTGTGCATCTTTCATCGCGGCAAACGCGATCGAATTTGTAATCGAGATCGTTGGAACGTACAGGACGCAATGAACAAGCATCAGTGCGAAAAACGTCCAGAAATCGTGAACCCACGCCAACGCCAGGATCGACGCGCCACCGATCAGATGACTGACCGCCAGAAATTTCTCGGCGGCGAAGTTGCGATCGGCAAACTGATTTCCAAAGAACATCGCGAGGATGGCGGCAACGGGGAACGCGTTCAAAATCAGCGATTGCTGCCACGAAGAAAAGCCCAGGCTGGGAAGGTATCCGAAAATCAAAGGCAGCCAGGCGCCCCAAATGAAAAACTCGAGAAACATCATGGCAAAGAGTTTATAAAACACGGTCCGCTGCATGAGTGCAATTCCTTCGATGTCATCGTCAATCTGGCAAAAGTGGTCGCCGAAGATCATGCCGTGGCAAGCGTCCGGGGGCAAGTGATCAGGACCCTGTTACGAATCCGCCAGATGTCTTTTGGCTTACGGTGATGGGGATCTCACTTCGTCCAGTCAATTTTCAGAAACACATCGGCCAGCTTTTGGCCACGAGCCGGGTTGAGCATCGCAACATGCGCGACGCGGCCTTGCAGGTGATGAAAGAAGTCGACGACCTGATTGCGATTCTGGCTGGCTGGCCCGTGCCTGACGCAGTTCGTCAGTATTGCCTTCAATCGGTCGAATTCCGTTCTGGAAACATTCGGTCGTTCGTTGACGACGACGCCCGTGACTGTCTGACGCTGGTGCGACCGCAAGACACGACGCTTGGACTTGTTTACAGCAAAGCGTTCCTGTCGAACGATTTGCTGTACGAGCGGTATCAGCGTTGTCAGCCCGTAACTCAATTCGGCTGGACCCGACAATGTCAAATCGTCGGCGTACCGGGTATAGGTTGCTCCGAACGAATTTGCTAATCCTGCGAGTCTGACATCCAGTCCGAATGCTGAAAGGTTGGCGAGTGCAGGGGATGTCGGTGCCCCCTGTGGCAAATGTCGCTTCAGGTAGGGTGCGAGTGCGTAGGGCCCCTGTTCCTGGAATCGCAGATTGCCCGGTACCGCCGATGTCGTCAGCGAGCCCAGCCAGATCCCGACCTCGCGCGAATATCCCAGACTTCGAAAAATTGCCACGACGCGAGCAAAGCTGACCGTTGTGTAGAATTCAGAAAGATCGAACTTCAATATGATCGCCTGCCCGACGTGCGAACGGGCGTTCGT
>JANXOO010000718.1 GCA_025353525.1 Schlesneria sp.
TCCGCCATCGCATATTTTGTTGTGCGTCGCGATTGGAAGGTCGTTGCTGCTTCGATTCTCAGCATTTTAGCATTCGTCTGGTTCTTTCCAGGTATGGTTCGGGGATTCGAGCGTAATACGAAAGAACTGGGCCAATGGGCATCGCTTATGATCGCCGATCAATCCGGACACACAATGGCCGGGCGTTCGAGTATCGGATTTACCCGCCGAAACCAGTCGATTGTCTCGTGTGCTCACAGGCTTCTGCGCCACGTTGATGCTGCAGGTGACCCGCAAAAACCGGTCTACGTCAATCTGGCCGACATCTCGCCAAAGGCCGCTCAATACGTCGGCTACGCCGGATGCATGCTGTTGGGTCTGGTCTTACTGGTGGCATGCCGCTTCCGTTTCGCACCGACGGTGGAATGCGAAGGGCTTGAAATGGCGATGGTTTGCACGCTCGTACCACTCTGTTCGCCGTTGGCATGGACGTACTTCTTTTGCTGGCTGCTTCCCGCGTGGGCGGCGATCGGATTCTGGGTCGATAGCCCGGCACTGACGCCACAAGTGCGACGGCGGATGATTGCAGGAGCGTCGATGGCTGGCGTCCTTTTGTTGAGTGCCGTCAGCGAGCAGATCGATCCGACCTTGCAATCCTGCGGCGTCACGATGTTCGGGGCCGTGTCACTCTTTCTGACGCTGGCCTACGTTCGCTGGACATCGCCAAACATCGTTCCCGAACCACTCGCAGTCTGATTTCGCGTTTGGTATTTATTGGTTTCTCCGCTGACGGGGCTTCGATTGCAACGACTGTCACGTTTTTAGCGATCGCGGGCAGTCTGCGGGGAACAATCTTCGCAATGATTTCATTGTGTTGCTTTCTTGCCGCATTCCTGAGCAACAATTTGATGCCAGGTATCAACGGAAATAGCGCGCCGAGAAGCAACGCGGCGGCGAGTTGGCACTCAATAGCCAAATCACGCCCGTCGGCCTGGCGAGCGCAAAACCAAACGCTTTCAGGAAATTTCGACAGTGACAACTTATCTGGTGACAGGCGGAGCAGGCTTTATCGGATCACACCTGACGACAAATCTGGTGGAAAACGGTCATTTCGTTCGGGTTCTCGATAACCTCAGCACCGGCTCGCTGAAAAACCTGGCTCATGTCGAAGACCGTGTCGTGTTCATTGAAGGGGACCTGTGCGACCGCAGTGCCATTGCGCACGCTGTGGAAGGCGTCGACATTATCTTCCACGAAGCAGCACTAGCCTCGGTCCCTCGTTCGGTCGAACGACCCCTCGACACTCATGCGGCATGCGTCACCGGGACGATCAATTTGCTTGACGCGGCGCGTCACGCAGGGGTTCGACGCCTGGTGTATGCCGGTTCGAGCAGCGCTTATGGTAATCAGAAGTCGATGCCCAAG
>JANXOO010000712.1 GCA_025353525.1 Schlesneria sp.
CCGGATTCGCCGAACCCTTGCTGCGCCAGGTACAGATATTGAAGTCCGACAAGCGGTTGCAGGTGAACCCAGCCAACGTGATACTTCAGACCCGATTCTGCATAGGCGCCGAATTGATGTCCGACAAAGTCCCCTCGTAACGTCTGGTTAACGCCACTCACAGCAACGTTCCGGGTCGAACTGAAGCTGTCTAAGCCGTATGTCGCCGTTCCAAGTGCGTAAGCAGTCTCATTGTGCTTGAGGCCATAAAGTCCGGATTGATAAGTCGTCAGTCGTCCACTCGCACCAAACCCATCGTGAAATGACGAATACGAATTGCCGCCGACAATTCCGATCATGCCGGATTCATCAGAATCGAGATCGATGCCGTAGAGTGCTCCTCCCTGGCTATAGCGAACTCCGGCCCCGTTGCCATCGCTGCGAAGACTGCCACCGACCCCGTAGCCCTGAATCCAGCCATTCCTGATATCTCCCGGAGACTGGCCCCGTACGTCCTCGACGACTGGCGGTGGACCCGCAAGGAATTGCCCGTTGCTGATCAGCCGGGTTTCAATCCGTTGCATGAACTGCTCGCCCGCCTGAAGGCCGATCGTCTGCGTGCTTCCGAATATTTCGCCGCTTAGCTGATTAAGCGATTGTCGTTGATCCGCGTTGCTCTCGGCACCGACCGAATCGATCATCGTAAACAGGCTGCCGGTCGAACTGGACGCGATCCGGTCGAGTGCCGTTCCGACAGCAATCTGGTTCGATGTCGTCCCCGCTCCCTGAAGAAACGATGTCTGCTGAAACCTCACGGTGACATCGTTGGGGTCGTAGGTTGCCGTCGCTCCGAACATCGACAGGTTCGTTGTGACGCTCGAGTATTGGCCCGTGACCCCGCCTGTGGCGTTCAGGATCGTATAGGTCAGCGAGGGATCGAGCGAGCTTCCTGTGGCGATCAGCTTCAGCGATCCGTCCAGGTTCGCCGTACCGCTGACACTCAGATGATCGTTGTTCACGCCGGGAACGTTTCCCGCTGAGCTGGCCCGAATTTCAGTCGTGGCTCCGGAAAACTGCGTGAAGTTGCCGTTGACTGTCAGGTTTCCAATTCCGGTATCACCGGGTTTGATGACCCCGTGGTTCTGCACATTGTTGACCTGTCCCGCGCCCGAGAGTGTTGCAAGAGAATTGGCCACGAGGACATCGCTCGTAATGGAGTTTTGAACGCGAAGTTCGCCCGCATTGACGGTCGTCAGGCCGCTATAGGTGTCGTTTCCACTCAGGATCAATGTGCCTGAACCGCTTTTTTTCAACTGGCTGCCGCCCAGGTCGCTGATCAGCCCACTCAGCGTGGCCGTCCCCGAATCAACATTTGTCAACAGGGTGTTACCAAGCAGAAAGTGGTTGCCCACGTTGACGCCATTCGCAAGGTCGAGTGTCAGTCCGCCGGAAACATTCACCGTTCCCGTACCGAAAGCACTGCTGCTTTCGGCACGCAGGGTGTCATTGCCACTGACATAGATTCCTCCGGAAAACGTATTCGTGCCACCCAAAATTAGTGTGCCGTCACTGGTCGTATTGAGCCCGAATGAACCTCCTGATTCCGCGATATTTCCGGCGAGG
>JANXOO010000751.1 GCA_025353525.1 Schlesneria sp.
GCCCTGGCCGCCGATATGCGCATGGATTCGCCGACCTTGTTGCTCGAATGCAGCTTCAGTTTGATGCTGTTGCCTACGATGTCGGTGTGGGGAGTGTCGACACTGATGCGTGGACCAGGCTAGCGCGACTACACGGGAAACAAGCCCAATGGGAACGCCGTTTTGGAAACTGGAAAAGAAGCTCAAACACTGCAACCGACACGAAGGTTTCGAGCTGCGACGACTGGAGTGTGAACAACGGGGACACCTCATTTTTCATCGCAGAATGCGCAGTGTGGACAGGATGCGAAGCTTGGCTTGGGTCGCATTGTGACCTGGATGTCGTCCACGGCTTGCCAGCGAGTCTCTACATTCCGCACAATCGTATCGGTCTCCGCAGCCTGAGCCGCAAAGGGGAGTGTCCTCGTCTGTCTTCCCGCTCCAAGTCAGGTAAGCGGAATCACTTTGCTCACCGGTTGCCGTCGCATCACGAAATCACCGAAGGCATCTCTGGCAAGACCTGAAAACCTTCCTCGCAACGAGAGGACTACTTTTTCTGAGCCGAGAATTCCTTCACTGTTTTGCGTGAATGATCTCTTTGAGTTTCATCGTCAGTCTGTGGCCTGCCACAGCAATGCGGCGCTGCGCGAGTTGTTGAGCTTGTTGCAGAGCGACTGAGGGAAGCATCGGGATGTCACTTGCAGGAATTCGACCCGCGTTGAAATCGTCCCAGAGTACCAGTTTCAAGCGACCGTCCTGGTAGCCGTGAATTTTTGCGGCAGCGTAACTTTCGGCGGCCCATTCGCGGAACGTTGGATGCAGTTGCAATTCGGGTAGTTGTTCGGGGAGCAGCCCGGGATCGTGGGTCAGGCGTTCGGCGTGCTGGCGCACACGATCAAACTGCGATTCGGTCGAGAACATTTCGTCCCAAAACCAATGGAGATTCTTCGGCTTCGCGTTGGCGTCAGCTCGAACGGCCAGCTTGTTACCTCCCTGGTCTCCGTGTGGTGGATCGGGAAACAAGTTTTTGTCGATCAGAGCCACCGCATGAAATGGCTGATGAAGATCGCCCAGAAGATGGAATAGCCACGTCAGGCGAACGGCACGGTTTTCGTCGTCCGTGACACCCGCCACCCGACCATTGTCTTGCGACGCTTTGCCCGTCAGAACTTCCATCGACCGATCCAGTTGCTCGAGAATATTCGTCTCGACGGGGAGGCTCTTGACTGGCAGTTGATCGCTGTGTTGCCCCATCTCGTAGGGGAAATTGACGTAGTGCCAGATTCCGCGATGGAATTTGTAGAGCGGATGACCGGGGATGTCGTCCCGTGGAAAATCCTTGCCTGGGCGAACGTAATCGGCCCAGACAGAGGCTCGCAGAAAAATCCACTCATCCGGGTTCGCCTCGTCCGGTCGATCTTTCAACAGAAGAGCGTCGACATGAGGGTGCTTTTTCAAGACCGCCACGACCGCGTCTCGTTCGTCAACCGAAAGCGCGTCCCAGGCGATCCGGGCAACAGTCATGTGGCCCGCGTCATTCCAGGCGAATGCGTTGAACGGAAACGATAAGTAAACGACCAATCCGAGTGCTGCAAACATGCCACGCGACATACGTATTGCGTCCCTTACCCGAAGCGATTCGAGAAAGACACCAGATTAGTTGGGCGACCTCAATGTGAACAGGAGTCCCAGGCAGAATTCACCAATTCTTCACGGTGTTTTCTGACAACTTGCATTCATTCCTTCGGCAACCAATTCCGCGTCACGAAGCACTCGCCCCATCCCGATTGACGTACTCCGCAGCTGAGTCGAACGACGCCCAAATCAAATGTGACGTGTTTCCGTTGTCAAATGTGGCGACACAACGAAGCCGCGAACGCGGCGAAAGGCCCACTGGTCGCAGACAAATCGCAATTCATCGCCTCTCACCATCACCCGAATCACCCGATCACAATCCGAACCTGTTTCAACCAGGATCGCCACTGGCTTATCGGCAGGAAGTGCCGGATCGCTACGTGGTTTGCCGTTGAATCGGGTGTCTTCGCTAAACCTTGCATAGCCCGGACAGATCTTGCAGGTGGTGCGATCGGTGTAACGGGGCGATTGATCGATGTTCGGCTTTGCCTGTTTCGTTTATTCACGATGTACCGGTTGCCCGACTGTCGATTCGATTGCGAAGGCCGATCTCGTTTCAGGATGCGGCTGTTTTTTCGTTGTGAACGCCGCGTCGGCAATCGTACTATAAGACTCTCGTTAACATCGCCAGTTTGTTAACGTGGAACGGGGTTTTGGGTATGTGCGCCGCGATTGACGCTCAACGAACGGAGTGGTGAGACGAAGCGCGACAGCGGAGTCTGCGAAATGGTTCGAATTCGTTTTGTGTCGGCAGTGATGATTTCGGTCGCGCTGGCTGGTGTGGCCAGCGTCGGCCCCGCTGCGGCCCAGCCTGTTGCAAGGAAGTCTTCCGTTCAACAGTCGCCGCTGCTGAAAGAACCCAAAACGCCCGAGGAAATGTTCGCCGCGACGCTGTTGATGGTCGATTTCGCGCGGATGGACCTGGCTGTTAAATACCTGGAACAATTTCAGGCGACTGATCCCGATGACGCAACGTTAATCAAGCTGCGCGACAAACACGGTACTGCCGATTTTATGAAGCTGACCTTTTCAAAGGAACTTCAACCAGCCGCCGACGAACTGCTCGAAAAACTGAACGCGGCCGCAAAAAGGCAAGCGGAAGATCCTGCCTTCGTCGATTCGCTGATTAACCGGCTGACCAGAGGGCCTTCCGAACGCGACATGGCGATCTCGGAATTGCGGAATATCGGCGCGACCGTCGTTCCGGAAATTCTGCGGCAAATGTCTAAAGGGGAAATGGTCGACCAACAGGATACGCTTGTCATTGCGTTGACACGGATGGGGAAACAAGTTGTCCCGCCGCTGATCGGAGCCCTCGATTCACCGCAAGAGCGAATCCGGGCTGCGGTCATTGATTCCCTCGGTTGGCTCGAAGCCGTGGAAGCGATTCCTTATCTGTGGTTTCCTGCATTCGACGAACATCAGCCACAAGGCGTTCGCACGGCGGCGAAAAAAACACTCGTCAAACTGTTCAAGGGTTCCCCCGACCGTGGAACTCAATTGTCTTCCGTCGTGGCTGCCAACGAACTCAATCGCATTTCCAGGTTGCTCTACCGGAATCCCGAAGCAACTCCGGTTGACGAACAGGGGGCCGTCAACCTTTGGGCATGGAGCGACTCGGAGAATACCGTGGCCGTTCAGTCGATGACTCCTGAAATCGCATCGCTGTTTTTGTCGACGCGATTCGCGCGGCAAGCGCTGGCACTCTCGCCCGAACAGCCCGAGACACAGCGTCAGTACCTCGCGTCACTATTGGGTCTTGAGGTCTTGCGCAACGGTTGGGATAACCCGCGCGGAACGGCTCCGGGATCGGCGA
>JANXOO010000819.1 GCA_025353525.1 Schlesneria sp.
ATAGCATTCGAATGTATCAATTGATGCAATCCCTCGTTCTTTTCCGATTGCCGTTGCCGCCAACCGTACTGAACCCGGCAGTGGAAACCGGGCCAATCCGTGAACGGGCCCCACGGCGCTTCCATCGAATAATTCGAGTGGATACGAATAGTCCCTGTCGTCGTAATTCACGGTTTTGGAGATCAGGCAGGCCCCCGCACAGACTCCCAGACATCGGCCACCGTTCTGTACGAAATGCTCGATCGATTTTAATCGGTCGATGCCAAGTGCTGACCACTGTAAAGGTGCCCAGCCACCGGGCAGCACAATTGCATCCAGTTCAGCAAGTGTTTTCCCGTCAATCAGGGAGCGGTCCAGTACGCGGCAATTCACTTTTTCGGTTTCCAGAGAGTCGACGATCGATCTCGCACCGGCATGCCAGACGCCAGCGTCGGCAAAAACGCCAATACGAGCAGCATTCGCGAGGCCGGAACTTCGATTCCGATTCAGTTCTTGCTCGCGCGACAAAACCCAGCGCAAGTTGCGTTCGAGATTGATTCTGTCGATTTCGGTCAGGTTGCCTTCGGCAACATCGGTGGAATTCTGGCCGTTTGCAGTGGCGCACAACGTGAACGCCACCATGACGAAGAATCCGAGCAACGAACCTGCGGACGATACGAACCGGGATACCGGAACGGAATTCCTTATTGAAGCAGATCGCTTGGCCGTCACCGATTTGTTCATTGATTTCACAGTTGATTCCCCTGCGCCAAACAAACATATGTGGCCAGGAACTCCTTGGTGCGACCTTCCCTGCATCCCGTTACAAGAGCGAAACTTTGAATTCGAGGGGCAGTGCGACCACCCGAGCTCGATCTCGCCGCTCGGGACAACAAACAGTTCCATGTCAATCGGTTTGAGAAGACAAGACATCGCCCTGGCCCTCAAAAACAAAGTTATCCCGGATCGATTGCGTGCGGAGTGGTATGTCAATGCGATATGCTAAAGCATAACCTGCGGACAGTTGATCGGGGAACGTATGACACAACAGAATGTTGCGAGTGATGAAAGCGGATTGAGTGCGACTCTTAGTCAGGATGCGGACTCGATCCGCAATTCGCTTGACATGAGCAGCCTGGTGAGCGAAGCGCCGTCCGTCGTGCCGGGGTATCGCATTTTGAAGCCGATCGGCGAAGGAAAGTATGGTTCGGTCTGGCTCGCTCGTGAGCAGAATACCGGCAAAAATGTTGCCATCAAATTCTACACACATCGCCGCGGCGTCGACTGGTCGCTTCTGGGTCGTGAAGTCGAAAAACTGGCCGTGCTGTACACATCGAGAAATATCGTCGGCCTGCTTGCTGTCGGATGGGACAACGATCCCCCTTACTACGTTATGGAATACCTGGAAAACGGTTCGCTGGCGGCCCGATTGGCCGCCGGACCGCTCGCGACAACAGATGCCGTGCGAATCGCAACTCGCGTTTGCCAGGCACTTGTCCACGCTCATGGAAGCGGCATTCTGCACTGCGATCTGAAGCCCGCAAATATTCTGCTTGACCAGGATTTCGAGCCTCGACTGTGCGATTTCGGGCAGTCGCGACTGGCGGACGAACACAGCCATTCGCTCGGAACCCTCTTCTTTATGGCCCCTGAACAGGCCGATTTGAAGGCGGTCCCCGACGCTCGCTGGGACGTTTATGCGCTCGGAGCATTGATCTACAATATGCTGACCGGAGTTCCTCCGTTCCGGTCGGAAGAAAACGAACGACGTCTGAGTGACATCGGGTCGCTCGAAGACCGACTGTCTTTTTATCGGCACATTGTCCGAGCCGGTCCGAAACCGGCACAGCACCGCCGAGTGGCCGGGGTCGACCAGCATCTGGTGGAAATCGTCGATCGATGTCTGGCGGCCGATCCCGCCAGGCGGTTTCCGAACGCGCAAGCGGTGCTCGACAAGTTGTTGGGACGAGAACGATTTCGGGCAAGACGACCACTGATTTTATTGGGGCTGATTCTTCCCGTTTTGCTGCTGATTTGCATCGTGCCTCTAGCGGTTGAAGCGATGAATGATGCGGTCGGAACGACGCAAGACAACGTTTTGCGCCGGGCTCTTGAAAGCGATGTGTTAAGCGTCAATTTGTTGGCGGACAGCATCAATCGCGAACTGGAAGACCGCCGGCACGAACTGGAAATGCTGGCGGGAGATCTCAGGTTACGCGAAGAAGTCAAATCACTGGCATCCGAGCCAATTGCAGATCGCGAATTGCTGTGGCAGCATCTGGATCGAATCAAACGCGAAAACGAAGAACGCATCAGTTCGTTGACGCGAGTCTCTGACGCCAGCTGGTTTCTGCTCGATTCCAAAGGATTTCAGCGTTGGCGGTCACCGGCAGAGACAACGCTGCTCGATACGAACCTGGCATGGCGCGACTTCTTTCACGGACAGGGAACCGACTATCCGGTCGATCGCGTCCCTGATGATGTCCATGCAATCCGCAGCTGCCGGATTTCGATTCCCTACAAGTCGTCGGTGAACGAACTTTATGTCGTGGCTTTGTCTGTGCCGATTTTCGATCACAAGGAAGGGGAAGAAGTGATCGGTGTTTTGTGCAGAACGGTAACGCTGGGAAATCTGATCAAGGACTACCAGAGTGCCTGGCAGAAAAAAGAGGCCGACGGCGTGAACCGGCAGTTGGCAATTATCGACGGCAGCGAAAGGAGTGGCAAACACAGTTGGCAACTGCTGGCGCATAGCTGGATGGACGATTCCAAACTCGAAAAATTTCCGCTCGAAGATTTCAGAAAACTGAAACTCGAGGGGATTGTCGATCCCGAAGTGATCCGCGATCTGGAACATTTAATGGAACAGGCCAAACTCGGAAAAGCGGCCGAAGTCCCCGACGGCGAATTTGACCGAACGATGCATTACATCGATCCCGTCCGCCAGTTCGAGCCGGTGACATACGGCGGGGAATGGCTGGCGGCGTTCAGTCCGGTCGGTTCAACGAAATGGATTGCCGTTGTTCAGGAACGCAAGGACGCCGCACTATTGCCTGTAGAACAACTGCAAAACCGCATGCTGACCTCCGCCAAAGGAGGCGTTCTCGTCGTCTTTGCACTGGTGGCAGGATCGTGGTGGTTAATCGTCGCACTGCTCAACGAACCAGCTCCGCGTTGGCTGAGGTTCTGGCAAAGCCGCTCAGCCGCCCAGGGAGCAGCCACCGTCTCGCTAACCGGCAAAGGAGCAGAAAGTGGCTAACGCAGGGATCGAAAATGATCGCATCGAAACTTTTGACGAGGTGATCGCTCGACGGCGAGCCGTGTTATGTTTCTTCGATTAAGGTGATTTCGAAATGAGTCACTCCCCGGGGTGCCTGGAAATCAACATGATCGCCGACTTTTTTGTTCATCAGCGCGGTTGCGAGTGGTGATGCCGTCAGAATCTTCATGACATCGCTTGAATAGTCTTCTTCACCAGGTCCGACGAATTCGTACTGTTCGATCGAATTGTCGCTCAGATCTTTCACAGTGACTCGCGTTCCGAACGTCACGACCCCTTTGGGCAGGCTTGATTTATCGACGATAAAGCAGTCTGCGAGAGTCGACCTGAGCGAATTGATGCGGGCCTGGAGCATCCCCTGTGCTTCACGTTGGCCGTGGTATTCGGCATTTTCGCGCAGGTCCCCTTCCGCGCGCGCGTCGGCGATCGCTTGTGCAATCTTCGGCATCTCATCCTGTTCGAGTTGCCGAAGTTCCTCTTTCTTCTTGTCGTAGCCTTCACGAGAAATCGGCTGCAGTTCCATCGTCATTTTCCTCAATTTTGTCGGGCGAACCCCCGTCGTCGTCAGGCGACTTCGGTCCAATGGCCGGATTTCGCACTCGTCAGAACCGCGTCACAAATCTTTTGCGTTTCCAGCGCGTCGCGGAATGTCGGGCCGATCGACACCCCCTTGTCGACTCCTTCAAGGAAATCGGCGACGTGATGCACGAAACTGTGCTCATAACCAATCTGCAATCCAGGGACCCACCAGTGACTCATGTAAGGGTGATCGCCGTCAGTGACGTGGATCGAACGCCAGCCGCGCAGGTTGCTTTCGTCCTTGTGATCGAACCATTGCAGGCGGTGCAAGTCGTGCAAATCCCACTTGATTGAAGCATGTTCGCCATTGATTTCAAATGTATAAAGGGCTTTGTGTCCTCGTGCGTACCGGGTCGATTCGAAAAGTCCCAGCGAGCCGTTTCCGAAACGGCAGAGGAACGCACAGGCGTCGTCGATACCGACTTTTTCCACTTTCCCCGTCAGATTGTGCTTGCGTTCCTTGATGAAGGTTTCGGTCATGGCGGTCACGTTTTTGACATTGCCGTTCAACCAGACTGCAGTATCGATGCAATGTGCCAGCAAATCGCCGGTCACTCCGCTTCCTGCTGCGGCTGCGTCAAGTCGCCACAGGGCCGCTCCACCCTGCGGCAGGTCCGCCGAGATCGTCCAGTCTTGCAAAAAATTTGCCCGATAATGAAAGATCCGACCGAGCTTACCGGAATCGATCAGTTGTTTCGCAAAAGTCACGGCGGGCACCCTGCGATAGTTGTACCAGACCGTGTTCAGCACTTTGGCCTGCTCGACTGCCTGACACATGGCCTCGCCCTCGGCGGCATGCATGGCGAGCGGCTTTTCACACAGGATCATCTTT
This sequence comes from Schlesneria sp., assembly GCA_025353525.1. GTDB lineage: Bacteria > Planctomycetota > Planctomycetia > Planctomycetales > Planctomycetaceae > Schlesneria. The sequence continues at coordinate 4,671 of JANXOO010000819.1, forward strand.
CCGTTCGCCGCTGCGGCAATCGCGATGTCATGATGCAGGTTATTCGGCGTGCAAATGTCGATCGCATCGATATCTTTTCGCTCGACAAGTTTGCGCCAATCGGTTTCGACAGATTCGTAACCCCAGCGGTCAGCAAAGGCCTTGACTTTCTCACCATCGCGGGCGCAAACCGCCTTCAGAACGGGTTGATGTTCGGTATCAAAAAAATGGCTGACCTTGCGGTACGCGTTGGAGTGCGTCCGACCCATAAATCCGTATCCGACCATCCCGATCTTCAAAGGCGTTGCCATGCTGGTTTGCTCCCTGTGTCAATGTTGTCCATCGTCAATGCGTGTTTCGGGTCGTGCAAGCCGATGCTGCGCATTGCACGGATGCCGAATCCTTTGCCCGCTGCCGTATTCAACCTTTACGGCGACAAATTCCGACAAATGGCGGATGGCACGGCGGGCGTGCATCATACGCGCTGATCGCGGCGACCTGCAAACCGTCGAGACTTTTTCTCGCGAATGGACTTTCGGTTTCCGGGCGAAAACACTGCCTGGCAAGCGTCATTCAACGCTGCGTGACAAACGCGGTTTTTGTGAAATCGCCGGAAACCAGCCGCCTCCATTCATCTCGCGCAATGCCTGATTGATGCAATCGATCTCCCGTTCCGAGGCCAATGGCGGCGTGATAACTCCGAAATTCGACCGTTTTGAAGTCCCCCGGAGCAGTTTCGCGGCAGGCTCTGCCGAAGTCGCACGAATTCAGCCGGATTCCGGAATGACCTCAGGAAATTGCAATTGAATCATATTGACCCCATTCCGCCGTATGGACTATCAATTGCCCGCATCTCCATTTATCCCGTCAATCGACATTTTGATTTTGACCCCTCAAACGCGATTTCGTGCCGCATTGGCCGAAATCCACCAATCCATTTACGCCATGCAAACGGCCGGGTCGCATTTTGCCCACGGCTCGACAGTTGTTGGAAAAGTACGACGCGCCTCGTCAATGCCAGACACGGAGGAGGAAGATATCTTGGGTAGGATCATCGGACTGATCGGTTGCAGCATACTGGTCATCACAGCATTGCGATTGACCAATCTTCAGCATGTGGACACCACGACCCTTAAGGGGAGCGAGGTTCGCCCGGGTGCGAAAGCCAAACTGACACCACGCGACAACTACAAACGCGGCAAGGAAATGTTCCTTCGCGGAAAGTATCTTCAATCGCTGCCGCTTCTCGAAGAGGCAACGATGTCGTCGATAGGGCTGACATCGAGCGAACGTCGACAGGCAGACGATTACCTGAATCTGGCTCGCGCCAAAGTTCAGACGGTCGCTGAAAACGACGACCGGCTGATTTCAGGACGACGCAAGTCGGTTGTCCGCGGCCAATCGGGTGGCTGGGACGATCCGACACTTGTTGCCGATGAAACTCCTGCCGAAGACGTGCGGGAACGCGTCGGGCAATTGATGAACCAGTCCAGGCAAGCGCTTAAGAACGGCAAGCGGGCCGATGCCATCCGATATGCTCAATTGGCAAGGAATCTGGCGAAGGAAAGCAAGCTGAAATTCGCAAAGAACGAAGTCTCGCCAGGTGAATTCCTCGCGAAATTGACCTCTGCGAAATCGGAAGCACCGGATAGTTGGGCCGACGGCAACGATAAATCGGCATCCGATGTGACACAGGCGGTTGCCAATTCTGCGACACGATCAGCAGTGAAGCAGGTCTCTGCAGTCGACGGGCCAGACGCATTTTCCGGAATGCCCGTAACGGCTGCAAAAGTCACGAATGCGACGAAACCTGCCGCGACGAATCGACGTTCACATTCGTCCAAAGAACGAGCAACGACGTTGTTGGCACAGGCTCGTGATGATATCCGGGCTGGACGGTATGACGAAGCAAAACGCAAGGCGCTCGAAGCCGATCAGCTTGATGCCTCTTATGACATGCTCAATGACGACACTCCTGATCTGGTACTGGCCGTCATCGATCGGCAGTTGAAGTCGACAACAATCGCTCGCAACTCAGGCTCCAAATCCGTCAATCAGGCGGCAGTACGCATCCGAACCGGATCGGGTGCCGAAACGGGTCTCGAACAAACGTCGTCGTCGGAAGAAACAGCAGATGCTCTAAAGCAACGTGCCTTGAAGCTGCTCGGCCAGGCTCGTGCCGACATGAAATCAGGCGACCTCGATTCCGCACAGTCCAAAGCCGAGCAGGCTCAGGACCTGAACGTTTCGTATTCGCTGTTTGATGATCTTCCGGACAACATTCTGAACGACATTTCCGATCGCCGAAAGAGCGGAACTATTGCCAGTAACGGGAGCAAAGCGGCCAGTGATTCTGACGCCGGATCCCAGGAAAAGATGCGTCAGGCCAAGTCGATGCTGGCGAAAGCGAAACGTGCATTGAAAGAAGGCCGCATTGACGATGCTCGTGATCTGACGAACAAGGTCACCAGAATGAAGCTGGCATTCGGACTTTTCGATGAAAATCCCGAAACGCTGCTCTCTGAAATTGATCGGGTCGCAAAAGGCAGGAAGGGAAATTCGACATCTGAAGGTGCCGAAGCAGACGGTATTGTGAAACAGACGGAAGCCCTTGCGCTGCTGAGCGACGCACGAAAGTTGATGAAGGAAGGTCGACCTCAGGAAGCCCGACTGAAAGTTCTGCAAGTCGAAGAAATGGATGTTGCGCTTCCCGCAACGGCCGACAGCCCTGATCTGGTCCTTGCTGATCTGAACAAGTCGTTGGGAAACGCGAATATGGCGGCCCGAAAGGGACGAGTGTCAACAGATGTCAACACGGCGAACGCTGTGGAAGCGGATAGTGATAATTCGTTTTCTCCTCGCGGCAATCGCGAAAACAAGCTTGTCGGCGTTAGCGGGACTCAGGAAGTCGACGGCGATGATGTTCCTGCGATCGGACGAATGGGTCTTTCCGCCAGCGAACTTTACAGCCGCGGAATGGCAGAACTGAAAAAGGGAAAACGCGACGTTGCCTGGCAAGCGTTCAAGGCGGCACACGATTCGGGCGAGCGACTCGATCCGGTTCGAACCCAGCGTATGAACGACTACTTGCGAGATCTGGCTCCGCGTGGAAATCGCAACGGAATTCGACTGGCGAACGGACAGGAAGAATCTGTTGTCGAAGCCACTCCGCTCGATGTTGCCCAACAAGAACAGCTCGTAAAATTCGAACGAATTCGTTCCGAAGTGCTGAATTCGGTCTTCAAGGCTGAACGACTAAAGGATACGGAACCCGAAAAAGCGCTCGAACTGATCGATCAGACAATGGCGAAAGTGGAGAGCGCCGAACTGTCGACCGAAGCGGCCGCTCCGCTGATGAAACAGCTCAACCGAACACGTTCGGTCATGCGAACAGAAATCGAGCAACAAGCCCCGAATATCGAGCTTCGAGCCGAGAACAAACGCGTCAAGGATCAGATTGAAAAGGATATCAAGAACGCGGTACGCATCGATCAGGACATGGTCAAGCTGGTCGAAGAATACAACGATCTCTACAAGCAACAGAGATTTGCAGAAGCCGTTGTCGTCGCGAAGAAGGCAAAAGAACTGAATCCCAAAGATCCGACCGTCGTCATGATGGTCGAAAAGGGAAAGATTGCGCTTCAGAACAACTTCAACGACACGCTGAAGTCGGACAAGGAAGGAGCCCGCTTGCGAACAAACAATGACCTCGAACGCGGACTGGTCCATGATCATACGGACAACAATCCGATGACGTTCGACGGCAAGATCTGGGATAAGGCGAAAGGACGTAAGGACAGGTACGGCGCGGACAATCGCATTCGCAGCGAAGATGAAATCCAGATCGAGAAAAGCCTGCAAAAGAGAATCTCGCTCCATGAGGATAACGTCCCGCTCGTCGAAGTCATCCGTAAAATCAAGGCGGTTGCGGACATCAACATCTGGATCGACGATGCTGGCCTCGAAGAAGAAGGCGTCAGTTCCAACACTGCTGTGTCGATTGATGTCGACAGCATCAGCGTGAAGAGTGCGCTGAATCTGATTCTGGGGCGATTCCAGTTGGGATATATGATCGACAACGAAGTACTCAAGATCACCAACCAGGTCCGTCAACGCGGCGAATTGACTCCGCGTACGTATTCGGTCGCCGACCTGGTCGTACCGATTCCGGACTTCACTCCAGAAGCACAGTCTTCCGGATCGAACGGAATGACGGGTTTCGGGAATCAGGGATTCGGAAACACCGCGTTTAATAATTCGGGATTGGGTGGCCAGACCTTCGGCCAGGTTGGCCCGAACGGAGCTGCGCCACACGGTATGGCACAGTCCGACATGCGCCTGAACGGTCCGGCCCGGCACGCCGATTTTAACGAACTCACCAATCTGATCACGTCGACCATTGCGCCCGATACCTGGCAACAAGCGGGTGGCCAGGCAGACGTGCAACACTTCGATATGACTCTGAGTCTGGTCATTCGCCAGACGCAAAAGGTTCACGAAGAAATTGCGGATCTGCTCGCGCAACTCCGTCGATTGCAAGACTTGCAAGTCACCATCGAAGTCCGCTTCGTCACGGTTTCTGACCGGTTCTTCGAGCGAATCGGAATCGACTTTGACTTCAACATCAAACCGTCTGTCGGTTATCCCAAGTCTGATAATACCTTGTTGCCATTGAGTCCGTTTGGCACTATTCAGGTTCCACAATCGGGTCTGTCGAACATCAACCAGCAAGGTCAGCAGGGGCAGGGTGGGCAGCACGGAGGAGGACAGCAGGGTGGGCAACAGGGACAGCAGGGCGGGCAACAAGGCCAACAAGGCCAGCAGGGACAAAATACTGCGACCGGCCTCTTCCAGCCGGGCCCGATCCGAAATCTGTATAATAGCCCCAAAAGCAACACAGTCGTCGGATTGTCTCAGCCAAATCAGTTTACAAACGATCTGACGATTCCGTTCAATCAAGGTTCATTCGATGTCGGAGTTCCGACATTCGGTGGATATAACCCCGCAGCCGGTGTGCAAACCGGATTGGCGATTCTGAGCGACCTTGAAGCGTTCTTCTTCATCCAGGCGGCCCAGGGTGATTCCCGAACGAATCTGTTGTTCGCTCCGAAAGTGACAACATTCAACGGGGTTGCGGCAACCGTCAGCGACACGAAGAACCGACCATTTGTGACCGGATTGACTCCGACTGTCGGATTTGCCTCGGTCGGGTATACGCCAACGATTACGACCATTCGCGAAGGGATCGTACTCAACGTCATTCCGGTCGTCTCGGCCGATCGGCGGTTCGTCCGGCTGTCATTGGCACCCAGTTTCACAAGTATTACCGACGTATTCACATTCTCAGCCGTCGGTGGCGGCGGTGGTCAGCAGGGTGGCCAACAGGGACAGGGGGGGGGTGGTCAGCAGGGTGGCCAGGGAGGATTCGGCGGTGGCGGTGGTCAACAAGGTGGTGGCGGTGGTGGT
>JANXOO010000823.1 GCA_025353525.1 Schlesneria sp.
ACGGTTTTTCGCAACAACACCGGCAACGATCACATACAAGTCTTCGTATCGGTGGGCCGAGATCACGCCGCCCGCTCCTGGCAACCGCCTGATCGGCAATTCAGTGACCAGACGTTCGTCACCCGAATGCAGATCGCAAACGACCAGTCTTCCTGACGGTTCCAGAACCACCAGATCCGTATCGACAACAGCAGGAATGCTTCCCGCTGGATGTTTCGCTTCCCAAACGTGGTCGTTTGTAAAATCCCGCATTTCGTAAACCCGCTTTTCAGCCGGCTCCAGCCGTTGACTCAGCCGCCGAGTTCCGCGAAACCAAAGCGGCGTTTCGTCGGGGTTGCCGGGAAACTGTTGGCCGATTTCGCCGTCCAGCGTGCCCAACAGTAACGCTCCGTTTTCTGCCGTATTTAATAATACGCTCGTTCGATCGACGGTCCCGTTCGCCTTGGCGAATTGCGATCCGACGCGTGTCCAGAGAATTCGACCAGTTTGCGGATCGGCTGCGTGCAGTCGATTGTCGATCTGGAAACAAACGGCATCGTCCGTCAGTCCGAGCAAAAAACCGGCCATTCCGCGCGCATCGACCGATAATTGAAACCGGTGTCCGTTTGGCAAAAGCCGCCGTTCCAGCTTGTCACGATAAGCCCGGTACGGGACGAGAGAATTGGGTCGCAATGATTGTTCAAACAGGATCCTGGGAACGTCTTCCAGTTCTGTCGCTTCAATAACGGCAAACCTCATTGGCGACGAGTACGCCAATCGGCGTCCGCAAATATGAAGCTGATTCGGTTGCATATGCACATCATCTGAAAGATCACCCAGGGGCAATCGCCATACGACGCGCAGTGAACGATCACGCGCGATCAATTCTGCTTCGACGACATTGACTTCGAACGACCAACCGACAAAGTGATTGCCGACATGTGTCACCACATCGACCGGGAAGATCAATGAGTCAGTCTCTTCGACTTTCCGATCGGTTTCGACAGGACCAGGCTGCCAGTTGAACTTGGCCACTGCCAACTTTCGGACATCGTCGCGCCCGCCCCATTGGTCAGCCAGTTGCCGTCCGGTCTTGCCATCGCGGCAGACGACCGAGGCGAATTCGCGTCCGAGTTCTTCGATCCACGGTTGCGCTTCGCGGGGCGAGTTATCGGCGAGGAAATTCGCCGCCAGAACGGCGATCGCCGTTCCCCCTACCGCCCGATTGCCTGATTTCGTCAGGCGTTCGAGCAAGCGCGTGCGTGTCCATTCGGCGGGCATCGCGTCTTTCGTTTCGGCCAATTGAAACAGCAACGCATCAGCCGCAGGATGCCCGATCGTCAACGTGACAAATCGGGCCAGTCGCTGATCGCGTTTGTCCGATTTCACAGCCGCATTGAACTCTTTCGCAAACACTCCAACGATTTCGGTCTTCTCGCGCGGATTGGCCCGGTCATAAATCGTGAAAAGTTGCGAACGAAGACTTTGTTCCAGTGAAACGAAATGGTCGGGACCAATCGAAATCGTTTCGTCCGGAATTTTCGATCCTGCTAACAGCCGAAACAGTTGTGCCACAGCACCGACCGGATCGCCGGTTTCATTCAGCGATTTCGCCGTCAGTCGCAGAAATTCGATCCTTTGACGAGGATCATTGGCCAGTGATTCCAGTTCGCTCGACGATTCCAGCAACTTTTTGGGATCGCTCCGCAGGCGGTTCAGTAACGTTTCTGCCAGAATCAGTCGCACGCGAGGCGACGGTTGCTCCAACAGAGAACGCCTTAAATCGTCGATCCCTTCATTCTCTTGCCCTTGATGCAATCGCAGTTCACCTCGAAGTGCCAGCGCCCGTGCGTCCTTTGGATTAGCTGACATCAGCCCGGCGATCTCGATTTCGATGTCTGACAGCGATCGAAAACCATCGACTTCTCCAAGTCCTCGCGAAACGACTCCGTCCGCACCGATTGCCAGATTTCCTGGCATCCGGTCATCCGGCAAACGCGAACGTGCTACGATCCGTCCAGTTGCCAATTCAAGCGTCGCGATCTCGCCCGTTGAAAGCGGCAGCAAATACTGCGATCCAATTCGAACTCCGCGTCCGCTCGGTTCAGGAATCTGCGTCGGTTCCGCCCAGACGGGCGACCCTTCGGCCAGTGCATATGCCTTAACTTGCGAACGCTCGACAACAATCACACGGTTGTCGGCGATACAGGCGACATACAACCCCTCATCGCGCGGTCGCTTCCAGATCAGACTGCCGTCGATCAGATCGACACAATGAAGCTCGGCTGAATCGCGTGGCGTCAACACAACAAAGCGGTCAGACAAAACAGGGCCCACATCAAGCCAGCGTCCTTCCTCTTCATCGAACAGTGATTCGATCGCTTCCGGGGCGTTCCTGCTCGACAGCGAATCGTAGGAATAACCCCATTTCAATTGCCGCTGCACCAGATCGAACGCCACGACGGCTCCTTCGGCGGTCGGGCAAATGGCGATTCCGCTGGCAACGGCAGGAATCGAACCGGCCAGTCGGCGGAGCGCGCCGAATTGGCTGCTCTCTGCGCCGATCAGGGACTGCGACGATTCAAGTCGCACCGAATTCGATCCGGGAACCAGCGTCAGTAGCCGGATTTCGTTTTTTGATTCCACGAGACAATAAAGGCGTCCGTTATACGGCTGCGGTGGACCAAGAAAAAAGCTGCCCGAGAATTCATGAGGCGGCGTTCCGCCTGGCCCGCCGATCTCCCACGCCAGCCGACCCCCTGCCAATTCATAGGCGACCAGTTTGTTGGTGGGGTCCGCGAACATCGGCATGCCGAACTGCATACGATTGCGAGGTAAAAAGGCAGCGAATTGCGAATCCGATTCTTCGATCGCGTAGACGTATTGTCCGTCGCTGGTCAGTGAACCAGATGACTGGTCGCGAAAGAGCTTGAACCGAAGGTAGCCGCGAAAGGTCAACGGCGACGACGAGGGAATGGTTTCAGATTTGGCAATCGGACTTTGCAATAACCACGAAATCATTCCGTCGGAAGTCGATGATCGCCAGAGCAGTTTTCCGGTCTTGAGACTGACCGCCGTCACATCGTTCAAGGTGCGATAGACAACGGCGTCGCCGATAACGAGCGGGATCGCCGCAGGCTGAATCAGCCGATTCGCGTCGCGCATCGTCATTTCGACTTGCTGCGTCATTTCGCGAAACTCGTCCACCGTCTGTCGATTGGCGTCATCGCCGACAGGAAACCGGAGGTATTTTAATGTCGAGACCGACCACGCATTACCACCAACCGGGAACGTCGTTACCGCCGATTCGTTGCCCGTCGATCCACCGCGCGGTTCGCGCCATGCCGGCACAATGTTGACGGGTGGCTGCACGAATGATCCGAACTGAGTCTGCAGCCAAACCGTTGCATCCGACAGTTTTCCAAGAGGCGAAAGGGCACGTCCACCGATCTGCCAGGTCATGGCGGCATTCGACATTTTCAATTCGCGCAGAGCCTTCACACTGCGCTCCGTCTCGCCCGTCAGGTACCACGCATATGCCGACTGGAGTAACACCGAGGCCCTTGTGGCGCCATGCGCCCGGGGATGCCCCAGCAATGCATCGCAGAGCATGGCCGCTTCCAGCGGCTGGTCATGGTCGAGTGCCACCGAAACCTGGATCTGCAATGCATCGAACCCTGCAGCCGTCATCCGGTATGTCGACGCAACGACGGAAAGTTCGTTGGCATCACTTGTCGCCAGAGCGTGTTTAAGGCGATCGCGTGCGGTCGTGCCGACGAGCAGTTCGTACTCCTTGCGGCCTGCTTCAGGGAGTTCGGCCAAAAGTCGCAAAGCCTGAGCTCGAACTCTGGGCTGTTCGCCGATCTTTGTTTTGAAGTCTTCGACCAGAAAAAAATCTTCCGGATGGTCCAGAACCGATTGCAATCGCGACACAGCAGAACCGTATTGCTGCAGCTTCAGATATCGCTGAGCGTTTTCCAGTGCCAACCGGACTCCCCGGTCGGTTTCGGCAGTCACCTGCGTTTCATTGCGTGGTACAAAGCGCTGACGAAACTGCGCTTGCACCGGCGGACCCCAACAAAGGACCGCTCCAAGCGAAATCGCCGCTATGAACGCACGCCGCATCGTCAATCTCCTCGCCCCTGGCTACACCGTATAAGGATACATGTTTTGTCGCTGGCAGTCGCCCAGTCCGCATCGATTGAATGGAGAAATTGCGGTTAAAATGCGATCCGTCAACTCGCGGTTTGAAATACCCGGATCGCGAATGTCGAGAACTGCCTGGCGTAACGCGGCTTGCAAATCGGCCCGATTCGCGCTCAGAAATGCGGCTCCCCGAGCCACTCGACCTGCCCGACGTTCTTCTTCCGACCAGATCGAAGTCGCGAAGTAGAACATCGACATGGCGATCATTCGCTCGAATTCCCGAAATCCGGCAAAACTTCCGCTGATGATCGAATCGACAAATTCAACTTCGGTCTGGACGAGCGAATCGTACTTCAACAATTCTTCTGAAAGCTCCAGACGTTTCCAGCACCGTTCGAAAATGTCTAAAAGCCGGTCGATGCCGATGAGTGTGAATGTATTCCCGGTACTGTGCAAAGGGTCATGAAATGCTGCTGTATTGGGAAGCATCACCCAGTTGGAACCCGACGATCTGGCGAGCCGCCGCTGCATTCGCCCGGTCTGCCTCCACGGTACGATCGGTTTGGCGGATGCAAATTGCTCGGCAACAGCAGGAAGTCGATTCAGCATCGCGGCCCATTCAGCATCGGGAGCACCGCATGTTTCACGAGGAAACCGGTCCGGATCGAGCGCGAACCCCGCACTCGTAACTCCGTTGTCGAACCGCAGGACCCACATCCAGCCACCATCAAAAACATGGTGCAATGCGGCATCGTCGCAGGGGTAGGGATGTCCCGCGAGATCGCCGCCACGCTTTGCATACAAATCGCTCCATCTCTCAACACCGGTAAAGTGCGAGAACAGAGCCCGTGATCGAGTCTGCATTCCGTCTGGATGAGGTCCGATTCCCAGGTGCCTGGCCAGAAATCCGCCATCT
>JANXOO010000894.1 GCA_025353525.1 Schlesneria sp.
ACCACCACCACCGCCACCACCGCCACCACCACCACCACCACCAACGTTTTCGTCTTGAAACATGGAACGGGTCGAATGATTGTCAGCCTGGCGATCATTCGATGCCGTTCGATTTCGAAGTCGGAAATCGATGGCCTCGGATGCTTCAGACGACCTTTCCTCATCCGCCTTATTCTGAGAGTTCCGGTGGAGGGCATTTCGGGCGGATGACATCGTGCGCTCCGTCTGCAAACCGCCAGGGATTGTCCAGGCGTCAATTCGAATAGTGATTTCGTTTCCAGTGGAGATTTGCCGAAACATCGCCTGCGAATGCTGTCATTTTGGCAGACGAAATGGTGGGTTGAATCCGGCCTGAACGGCTGAAAACAGCGGAGTTGTGAGCGGCGCGCGAGTTGCTTTCGGTGTACCAAGGCGTCAATTGACTGCCTTTTTACTCGCACAACCTTGACCGCAACTGGTGATGGAGTCCGCCGTGTCTCAGCCTCAGGAATTCACGTTTCAGACCGAGATCAAACAGCTTCTACATATTCTGTCTCATTCGCTTTACCAGAACCGTGAAATCGCCCTGCGCGAACTGATCTCGAATGCGTCCGACTCGTTGAACAAACTGCGACATATCCAGTTGTCCAGCGAGAGCTATCGAGACGACGCTGCGCTCGAAATCACTCTTGAACCTGACAAGGAAGGCAATCTGCTCGTTATCCGTGACAACGGCATCGGGCTGACCCATGATGAACTCGTGCAAAACCTCGGCACGATTGCCCACAGTGGTTCCAAAGAATTTCTACGCAACCTGGCGGAAAAAACGGCCGGATCAGAGTCGACTGAACCGTCGTCCGATTTGTCACTGATCGGACAATTCGGTGTCGGGTTCTACGCCGCATTCATGCTGGCTGATCGCGTCGAGGTCGTCACCCGCAGTTATACAGAGCAATCCGGATGGCGATGGGAGTCCGACGGGTCGGGCCGATTCACGATTACGCCCGTCGAAGGCGAAGTCCCGCGTGGTGCCCAGATTCGGCTTCACCTGAAGAAGGATATGGAAGAATTCACCGATCCCAACCGGCTGAAGTTCATCGTCCGCAAGTATTCGACGTTCGTTCCCCATCCTATCAAACTGGAAGCGGAAACATTGAACGAACAAAAGCCGATCTGGGTCGAACCAAAAAGCCAGGTGACAGACGATCAACACACCGGATTCTATCAGTGGTTGACGCATCACTCCGACGAAAAACCGCTGTGGAACCTGCATCTGACCAGCGATTCGCCGATCCAGTTTCACTCGATACTTTACTGCCCCCCTTCAAATTTCGAACTGATGGGATTTGGTCAGATCGAACACGGAATCAATCTGTGCGCGAAGCGAATCCTCGTTCAGGACGACTGCCGCGACCTGCTTCCCGATTACCTGCGGTTCCTGTATGGCGTCGTCGATTCCGCCGATCTCCAACTGAACGTTTCCCGCGAGACGTTGCAAGACCACAAATTGCTCCCCAAGCTCAAGCGAGTTCTGATCCGGAAAGTACTCGATCATCTGGCAAGTGTCGCGGAAGAAGCACCAGAATCATTCAAGACGTTCTATCAACAGTTCGGATCGATCCTGCGAACGGGGATCGGACAGGATTTTGAAAACCGCGAGCGAATCGCCAAGCTGATGCGATTCCACTCGACGCACTCGGCAACACAGGCCGCGTCGCAACTGGTTGGTGGATCTGACCAGCCGATCGTTCCGGCAATCTCTTTGGACAACTACATTCAGCGGGCCGTTGAGGGACAGGAGCAGATCTACTACCTCAGTGGTCCCGATCTGGATGCATTGGCCCGACATCCGCATCTCGAAGCATTTCGAAAGCGGAATCTGGAAGTTTTGTTCCTGGACGACCCGATCGATGAATTCGCGCTGACCCAGTTGCATCGTTACGAGAACAAGGATCTGATATCGATCGATTCAGCGGACGTGAAATTTCCGGAATCGTCGACGCCCGCGCCCGACATCGATCTGAAGCCTGCACCGAAAAACCTGACACGGATTCTGGAACTGTTTCGGGGAGCACTCGACGGCAAGGTCTCGGATGTCAAGGAGTCGTCGCGGCTGACTGAAAGCCCGTGCTGCCTGATCAACCCTCACGGAACGATGAGCAGCCAGCTTCAAAAAGTGCTCAGTCACACGATGAAAGACTACGAAACTCCAAAACGAGTGATGGAGATCAATCCGCACGCTGGTCTCGTCAACCGCCTTTGCGAATTAAGCGATAATTCCGATAACGACGATTTCATTCGCGATTGCGGACGCCAGCTGTATGCCAATTCACTGATTCTCGACGGATTGATTCCGGATGTCGAAGAAACAACGACACGCTCTCTTCGGTTCATGGAAGAATTAGCACGCAGCAAATCGTCGATTATCATATGACCGGAATCGGTGGAACCAGGCCGGGTGACGTCGCAGATCCAAAACCGGCGCGACGCGGCTGAAACCCGGCTTGCCGAAATTTGACATCTCAACGGTTACTTTTCAATCAAATCGATCCGTTTCCAGAACGCAATTTCGTTTTGCCAGTTGTTGGATTGGTTCAGAACTTCCAGAACGACTTTCTGCCCGGCGAATTTGGCGAGATCGACCTGGATCGTCGCCCATCCTTTTTGCGGCGTCGTCAGAGTGGCATCGATCAATTGGTCGTGCAGGACCTGGCCATTCGCCTTCACGACCAGTTGCCAATCACATTGCGGATAATGTGAGACGTGCATGTCGAGTAACATCGCACGGTCACTCGGCAAAGCAACTGCCGCACGCAGAACAAGGGGTTTGTCCGGTGCGTTGGCATGGGTTCGCAATACATCGGTTTGACCATTCTGTTCCATCGTCCGGATCAAACAATGAGGGACATCCAGCGACGAAAAGAGAGGTGCGAAACGCGAGATCTCGGCCGGATAATCGTCGCGGCGATTAATCGCCAGGTTTCCGTTTCCGTCGGGTTGCGGAGCTGGCGGCTGCGGATTGACCAGTAACGTTGACGCGTATTCCAGATCAACGTGGGTTCGGGCGAGGTAACAATGATCGAAACGCGCCTCTCCCCCGTCGACGTTGTTCAATGAAAGACCTGTGACAGAAAACAAGCCAAAGTCGCCGAATAGATCGCGTTGCACGACCTGCCACTCTTGCGGCAAATCCCCTCGCAACCACAGTGGAAACGGTGCTTGCGGCGTGACAACACCCTGTTCATAACAGTACCCGAATCGCTGCCCCCGCTCGTCGATCATTTCTGTCCGCCGCGTCTTTCGATCGACAGCATTCGATGGATGGTCGCGACCTGCAATCTGGCCCCAGTCACCCAGGCGACCGCGATTGGCAAATTGAAACTGAACGCGGGTTCCGTTCTGCTTTTTCCAGGCGAAGACGGCGTACCGGTATTGTCCCAGTTCGGGTTGCTCGCAAATCTTTGCGTTCAGATTCGGAATCGAAGGATTCTCGATATTTCCCGCGACAACTTTCAGAGATCGGCTACCTGACCAGGGTTTTTCGGAATCTGTTTCGACTCGTCCCGTTCCCCGATTCAACAGCAGCGCTGTCTTCTCGTCGTCTTCCCACAGAGTCAACAACCCCGGTCGGTCCCTGCCGATTGCCAGGCCCCGCCAATCGACCCAGGATTTGTCGTCGGACGGATAGACGAGGACATCGACCGTCACGGCTGTCCCCTGGAATTGTTGTACGGGAACAAGCATCGGTTCGGGATCGGTGATCGCGGTCCGAATCGGAATATCAAACTCGCCCAACACGCGACCATCGATCCGGATCTGTACCGAAGTGGGTGACGTATTTTCAGCGTAGCGACTGCCAACGAGCGCCAACCAGCGATCATCGGGACCGACTTTGACTTTACGAGACAGGACATAAAATCGATCTGTCGACCGTGCGACCAGCCTGAAATGAGGATCGCGCGCGTCGAAACTGTCTGTCACGTTCTTCACCGCGATTGACGCCGCATCGACGGGTGACAGAGTCCATCCGATGAGGCCCGGTAAATGTGCCACTGCACGGGATGTGACTTCAGATTCCAGCGACGGCAAATCGAGCAGTAATTCGGGCTCGTACCAATTGAAAATGTCGCGAACATCGAACGGATCGGCACCTGTTGGACGGCCTTGATGAGCCATCCCGGTTCGGAACGCGATGCGCCGATGTTCGACTGGCCCCGCAGGGAGGTTCTGCCAGTCGACCCCGCCGACGATTGTCGAGCCGATCAGGTGCGACTGCTTCAGCACTGATTGACCGTTGCCAATCTGTACTTCGGCATCGATACAGCCGCCGTTCCCCGCTGATCGGTCCAGACCGAATTGCGTCCTGACGGAACGCGCTGCGACAGGATAGTTGAAGACGAGTTCCGAGGTCCCGTGGACTCCGAATCCCCAGGCAAAATCCTTGTCTGCCGACTGCAGCGGTCCCCGCTCGATGTTTCTGTCAAGTTGCCACTCCCACCCGCTGCCAAACACCGCTGAATGAGTCGCGCTGATGGGCCTGAAGTTCGAAAGGGGCACTTCTTGCGGCTTGAAAAATCGCCAATCCCGGATCGTTCGATATCGCAACCAGATCGAATCAAGACTCCACGCAGGTTGAATCAATTGATACCACTGCTCGGGCCGATTGCGATCGCCGTAATGACGCGACTGAAATCGCTCGGTCGATGTTGTCCAGCGGCTTCCTTCGGTCGTGTTGCATTGAATCAGTCGCGAGTTCAACTGTGGCGCGAGGATTGCCAACTGGTCATAGTACGCGGACCACGGATCGGTTCCGGGAAGATGGATTTCGCCAAGTTCAGTAAAAGCAAGCTCTTTGACCCCATCCGATGTCAACAGGATGACTCCGTGCAATGACCAGCGAAGCGATCGGAACGGAATGGAGTTTCCGGTTCGCAACCAGACAGTCCCCGGTCTAAATTCCCCCGGAGCGACGTGTTCCCAGACAACCCGACGCACCCATTCGACGGTGACCCGAAGCTCGGCGGTCGTCGTAATGTCGTGTGGCTGCACTTCGGCAACCGGTTTCACGACCAAACACGGCGGAAGCGATTCGTATTGATTTTCTCGCCCCGTGAACGAGGCGACGACTTCTCCTGCCAGTCGGTCGCCCCCTTCAAATTCGACGTACATTGCAGGCATCGCGGCGGGCGGCTGGCTTCGATCGATGATCCAGCGGACGTGCGCGGCAGGATCAAACAGTTGTTTGCCGCCAACTGTCGCGGCCGATGTCGGCTCGTTCCATTCGCGGACTTCGGCATCTTCAGCACGACTTCCGTTTGCAAACATGGCCGCATATCGTTCATCAGCCTGCAGGCAGGACGGCGCCATGACCGTCGCAAGTATTGCCAGAAATACGGTTTTTTCGATTTGCACACTGCCTCACGCGTCTCAACGATGCGAATTCAAGATCTCATCCAGTTCGACGGCCCGGTGTTCTTTTGCCGACTGGTAGCACGCTTCGACGAGTGCCATTGTCCTGAGGTTGTCCTCGCCGTCGATCTGAGGTGTTATATGGTCCTCAAGGGCGCATAGCAATTGCGCCATCGGGCCAACAAACGCATCCGGAAACCATACTTCGTTCCAGCGGGGCTGATGCCAGGTCTTTGATTCAATCGTGGTGTAGTCAAGTGTGCTGGGTGTCCGAAGCGGGTAATCGGGCCAGCCAATCGTTCCACGTGCCATCCCTTTTGTTCCTTCGACGCGCCAGTTGATTCCGATAGCGGCAGCGGCCCCTTCTTTCGCTGGTCCGGCCCAGACATCGTCACAGCCCATGGCCCGCAAACCATTGGCATATTCCAGAATATAAAGGCAAATTCCGTCCTCGTGCGCGAATGTTGTTCGCGGGTCTGGTCGAACGCTGGCAAAAACCCGCACGGGATCGCCAAACCAGAACCGGAAAGTATCGAGATGATGAATACTCATGATACGGAGCGTGACCCAGCCCTGTCGGGATTGCCAGGGCATCCAGTGAGGGATGGCACGCATGTCGATTGTAGCCAGTACCGGATCGCCAAGGTCACCACGAACCAGCAGAGACCGACAAGCCCGGATCGACTGGTCGTAACGCATGTTCTGATTGACCGCCA
>JANXOO010000897.1 GCA_025353525.1 Schlesneria sp.
GCGGCAGGATCAACAGCAGCAACTCGTTCCGCGAGCGACCCGACCTCTTCGGCACGTTTGCTCAACTTCGTTGCCTGTTCCGCCGCCGCCGTTCGGATCGCAGCATCAAGCTTCTTACCTGCCTCGGCCAGCGCCTCCGCCGCTTTGGATTGAACCTCTGCTGTCCGATCAGAATTGGCTATGACGGCCTCTTCTGCAGCAGCTGTCGCAACTGCCGCCGGAGTGACATCCGCACCCGCGTTTGCCGACGCTCTGTCGGCCAACGCCTGGGCCGCACTGGCGGACTGTGCCGCTTGAGCCTGTGCAAGCTTGTCAGGCGGAGCACTCGGTGACGCCGCAGAGGTACTGGCCACTTCGGCCCGAGCGAGGTCAAGCGCCCGGTTCAGAGCTTCCCGGGTGACGCTCCGGGCCGCTTTTGCAGCTTCCGCATTTCCGTCAAGCGTCTGCTTGGCAGCGTTTGACGCCGCTTGATGCGCGTCATTTAACGCCTGTGCGAGTGCATCTGCTGCCCCTTGCGATTTCGCGGCCTTGGCCTGCGCTCGCTGCGCCGCAGATTCTGCCGCCGCCTGTGATTTGTCGGCGACCATTTGTTGAGATGTCGTTGCCTTCAAATCAGAACCACGCGCGGTGTCGACTCCGGATGCGACCGCCGTGGCGGCATCCTGCGCGTCAATGGCGTCGGCGATCCGGTCTGCGAGTTCCAGGGCACTTGCCGCTTCCGGTTTGCCCTGAGCTTTGGCTTGTGATTGCATCGCTTCGCCGAGTCGATGTTTCGCTGCTTCGAGTTGAGCCACTTTGTCCTGAGTCGACGATTGATCGATCGCCTTCTCGACTGAGCTCCTCGACTCGGCCAGCTTTTCAGCCTGAGTCGACGATCGCGCGGCAAGGTCTTTGGCCGTCGCAACAATTTCCTTGCGAATCTCTTTCGCGGCATCGGCGAGCTTCCTGGATGCTTCGGTCGCATTTTTCGACGCAGCGGTCGCTGCGGAATTCACATCCGGAGTTTTTCCTTCCGCGACTGCATCAAGTTCTGTCGCCGACTGTGCTGCTTTCGCCGCTGCGTCGATCGTATCTTTCGAGGCGACAGGAGCCGTCTGTGCCAAAGCCTCTGACGCCTTTTCGGCGATCACCTTGATATCCTGCTGCCGGGCCGCCAGTTCCTTCGCGGCACGTGCGGTTTCCGCTCGCTGCGAATCGTCGGACCGGGCGAGCGACGCGGCGTCCTTTGCGATCGCGCGTTCTTCGGCAGCAGCGCGTTCCAGAACTTCCGCTGCACGCGCCAACTCTCCGATCTTCACAGCAGACTCCTGACGCTGCGCGTCTGCCAACGCCGCATCGATTGTTGCCATCGCGCGATCGAGTGCTTTCCCCGCTTTGTCCAGCGATTTTTCTTCGACGGCTGTCTTTTTCTCCGGTTGTGCGGCTTCAAGATTCCTTCCCGCTTCGCTTGCTGCTGCCGTCGTTTCTGCGAGCGCCGTTTCCACCGCCGCCGGCAATTCCAGCTTGTCGCTTGTCTGCTGCGTGATCGCGGCAATCTCTTTCATCTCCGGTGCAGCAGACTGCGCATTCTGCTCGGCCTTTGCCACTGCGGAATCCTGTTTTTTTCGGGCTTCCGTCAGTGACGCTTTCGCTTCACCAAGCGCCTTCACTGCTTGGGCCAATTCCTGAGCCGACTTGTCGCGCGACTGCTGTTTCGCCTGATCCTTGAGGGCCAATTCCAGTGCAGCAAGGTTGCCAAGCACCCGTCCCTGATCAGTGACAGCCCGGTCGAGTGTCCCTTCCAGCAGACCCGCTGCTGCATCGAGCGCCGCGGCTTCTGCCTGTTGAATATGAGCTTCGGCCTTGGGATTGTCTCGAATCCCTTCAGACAGTTTGGCAATCTCCTTTTGGAGTGTGGCCTGTCGTTCGACGAATTCCGCCGACGGACGCTGGTTGTCCCCCATCGACTTTGTTTCGTCGCGGAGCTGCTTTTGTCTGTCGGCCAGAGCATGAACCAGATCGATCGACGCCATGTGTTCCGAATTGAGTGCGCCCTGGATACGTTCGATCACTTTCAGGAGGTCGCGAAGACCGCGCAGCACCAGTGTCTGCTCGTCGAATGCGGCGTCATAGTTCACGTTTTGCAATCGGCGACCGGCACCGTCGAGATGCTGACCGACCTCTGATGCCTTCAGAATTCGCAGCCCGTCGGCCGACGCCATCGCCAATACACCACTGGATGATTTCATTTCGACCATCGTGTCGACGAGCAACAAAAACAGCTCTTTGACATCGCGCTGGTCTTCGATCGCTTTTAACGTCAGTGACTCGCGGCGTGATTGTGATTCAGCAGGCAGACTTTTAGTGGTCGTTTGTACGAGAGTCTGGTGCCGGATCAATCGCCGTACCTGCTCGGCCAATTCTGCGATCTTCAACCGCTTGAGCAGGTTCTGGCGTTCAACAGCAAGTTGCCTGACGACTGCCCGAATCTGCTGCCGGGCATCAACGAACGCCGCTTCTCTTTTGTCGACGGGCAGTCGGGTTGCGTCGGCCAGCAAATCTACGATCTTCGACATCTCGGTTTCGACCAGATGATTCAGGTTTTTCCGCATCAGTTTGATGTCGCGGTAGATCTCCTGGTCGGAAAGTCCGTTCTCTTCAAGCTGCCGTAGCTGAATGTCGAGTACACCGCCCAGCAATTCTCGCGTCATGGTTCGCGCCCGTTGTTGATCTTCCTGCTTTCGTTGCAAGGCTTCGGGTTCAAGGACCTGGGCGAAAACCGGAGCAACGCAAAAGGCCAGCAGGCCAATCGCCGAAAGGACCACATGCCGAGTTCCGCAGAGGAAGTACGGGGAATATACAAACAGAACATCTGCCAAACCGGGAGTTCGCCAAAAAATCATCTTGTCATCCCCTTCGTCATTCGAACGCTCGACGCGGTGATACGGAAAAACACCAAGGCAGGCGCCCGGCTTGCCATTCCCGCTTTTTATCCGGAAATTCATGTTTCTCCACTCCTGAAAATTCGCTTGTGTGTCAATCCGCTTGTGATCGTAGGCGTTACTTTTTCTCGCCGCTGATTCCCAGCTCGCGCCGCAGGATGTCGTCCAGTTGCTTCGCTGATTTTTTGTCCTCTTCGCCCGTTTGGGCGAGGATTCCGTTCAGATCAGTGACGCGAAACGAAATCGGCTCTCCCATTCCCTTTTGCCCGACGATGGTGCCGCGCCAATCGGTCACTTCAAGAACGACTTTGACTTCGTCCCCTTTGACAAGTTCGTACGACGACAGCGGGATCGAAACCTGTTCGCGAACCACGGCCAACGGTTGATCTCGTTCGGAAACGTCTTTTGCGATCACTTCGTGCCGCGATGTGCGACCGTCTTCGCGCGACAGGGTGATCACGGCCACGATCTTTGAAACGCCGAAATCGTCGCCTGCAGCATAGTCCAGTTTCGGTTGAGCTGTTGGAAGGACAAGTCGCGTCACCGCCGAAGCAACAATCCTGGGCAGTCGGTCCGGTTTCAGGCGAATCTGACCGGTGATCGGTATTTCGAGTGGCAGGTCATCGCGATCAACGACCTGAATCTCGTATTTCAATCCTTCGCGAATCGATTCGAACGGTGTCCCCGACGGCAGTCCCCACGTCACTGAACCCCCGTCACTTTTTATTGACGAGACCAGATCAAGTTTCAAGTCGCCGGTTGTCAGAACGACCGACTTCAGCGGCTTGTTCGCACAAACCAGTCGGACATTTGCCGTCGAACCTTCGAGCACTGCAAATTGTCGCGAGCCCGCTTCAAGCTCGTTCCGCCTGACCGATGTGGCAGCATACGCGGGCGGTGTCACTTCCCAGGCAACGTCGACCAGTGGCAACGGAACGATCGCCACCTCGACCGGGTCCGACAGGGCATCACCACAATGAAATCGCACTCGAAACGAATCCGCGATGTGTGCCGCCTCGCCATGAAAATGGTTCGGGGATGTCGAGTCGGCCTGCAATCCGATCCGATTGACAGAGTCATTGTTCAGTCCCGACAGATTGGCAATACCCGTTGCCGGAATTGCACCACCGCACGTCACTTCAAATGTCATCGGCTGCCCGTAGGGAATGCGAATCGACGACAGCTTTCCACTGGAAAAGACGGGAACCTCGCGTCCGCAGATCGAGATTGATTCGAGTCTGGTCTTCGTTGGATAATGATCTGCACCCAGCATAAACCGGTTAAGGAACGCTGCCGCGTGGTCCGGAAACGTGACCGACAGTCCCGCTACAAACAAAAACGTCACCCCCAGTGTCGTGACCTGTTTCGGAAGCGGACGATATGAAAACCCCTCGAAGACATTCAGCGACGGACTGAATTCTGCGACGTATTGAATAACGGCATCTGCAAGTCGAGGCGAACCCCATCCCTTCGACCGGGGCCGCTCAAATTGCAACGCGGCGACAAGGTCCGTATCGATCTTCTGATGTCGCTCGACAATCAGTGCCACGTCGTCCTCTGTTTCACGCACCGCGAGCAACGGCCAGGCGATGGTTCTGATCGACCATAAACCGGCTGCCAACCAGGCCAATAGTACGATCCCGCGAAAAACCGCCGACAAATCAAACGACCAATCAGCCAGAAACGCAACGAGCAGCAGTCCTGTCATGACAGAAAGCAAAACACAAACGGCGCTCCCCCATCGCACCGCTGCACGCGCTCGCTGCAGGCGATTCAATTGAGTTCGGAGGTGGCCGAGTTTCGTTTGCATGACTGAAAATTCAATTTATGCCAGATTCACAAGTTTTCGAACAAACCATTCCACCATCAGCAACGCGGTGACGATCCCAAAGGCCAGCCAGGTGCTCCAGAGCGGTATGATCTGAAGACTCGTCTCCCGGTTCCGTTTCGGTTGAAAGTCGTCGGAGAAACGATCGACATCCAGCAGGTCATAGGCCTTGCCTCCCGTTTCTGCGGCGATGTTTTTTTGAAGTGTCACGTTTCTGACCGGGTTGCGCCGCTCGATCGATACGTTGGCAACCTCAAAATTGATTTCGGCTACTTCATTCGCGATCGGGTCAGTCACCCGCAACCGATATTCGCCACCGCTGACGACGGGGACCCGCGTTTCAAAGACACCCGGCTTCAGTTGTGAAATTCCGAATGCGTAGGACCTGTTACCATCCGAGTCCCGATCGGGTCGGACGAGTTCTGCCATCAGTCGCCGATCAGGGATGTTGCTTTCGTCGAGTGGCTGAAATTCCTTGTCATAGGCTTCGACGGTGACAAGCACCTGATCGCCCGATCGGTATTGCGCCCGATCCGTTCTGACCACAAAGCGTTTGTGACTGCCCAGCGCGTGACTCAAGCCCAGACGATGGATCAACTGACCCCAGAACTGGCGATAGTATTCTTCACCGTATAACCGCCGCAGACGCCACATCTCGTTGAATGCAACGTAGATGACTTCACCGCGACCGTATTGGCGCACTGCAATTAGCGGTTGCGGTGTCTTTCCGTCGGCGCATTTGTCTGTCGGATGTTCCGCCAGGACCTGTGTTCCGCGTGTTTCAATCCGGCGAACCGGCTGATACCAGGGGAGTTTCCCCAGATTGTTCCAGCCCTTCTGATTTTCGATGTCCGTCTGTCCGAGTCGCATGAAGTCGAACTGTCCTGCCACCGGAGTTAACGTCAGGCGAAATTCCTTGTCGTCGCGACGCTTTGCATCGGTGTCGAAGACGACTGGCAACGTGTCGGCCAGTGGTGTTTCGGCGAGTTGCGCTGGTCCGAAACGCGGGCCCGCCATCACAACCAGCCCGCCACCGAACTGACTGACGAATTCACGAGTCATTTCGCAGAACCGCGTACTGAGGGCCGCAGCGGGCATATCGCCGAGAAAGATCACATCATTCTCGAAAAACTGGCTGCGGGGTAGCGTCAACGTCGGCAAAAACAGTTCGTTCGTCTCGCGAACGACCGGGTCTGCCGAGCGAATGAACGTGCGAAAGCCGCGTGTCCCCACCAGCTTGTCGCGATGAAAGACTTCTTTGACAAATCGCCATTCCCACGTCGGTTCATATTCGACGAACATCAATCGCAGAAAGTCATCAATAATTTTGACTTCGCGATCGACCTTGTTGTTTTGCGTGACCACTTCGCCTGCCGCCGGGTCGACTTCAGCCGTGAAGACGAATCGTCCGGTCGCTTCAGGGATGTACGGGAATTCGACCTGCGAACTGCCTCCCGCGATCGTCAACGTCCTTTCACCAACCAGCGTCCGAACCGGTTCATCGTTTTGAAACTCGCCCGGTTGATGCGCGTAGAGACTGACGTGAACGGCCGCGTTATCAAGTTCGCGTTGCCGCACTGTCACGCTGATCGTCGACGACTCGGCCTTTTTCATCGTCGGTGGTGCGAGCAAATCGACACTCAAATCGACCGCCGTCAGCGGGCCAACCCCGACCGTGAAAACCGGAACTCCCAGTTTTTTCGCGGCGGCAATCGGACCAGTCCCCGCGTTCTGATCGAAGTCACTGATGACAAGGACCGCCGCCAGATTGTCAGTCGCATGTTGTCGCGCCAGGTCCTCGAAGGCGTCACCTAAAGCCGTCACCGGTCCCGTTGTCTGCCACAATTCGGATAGTCCCTGTCGGTCGGTGCTGTTATCTAAATCCAGAACACGTACGCCTTCGGATTCTCCGAATGCAAAGAATCGCAATCGAAAATCGTTCGACAGTCGCTCGATCAGATTTCGATCGGGGCGTGACAGTAACGCCCGTGCGTAGTCGGACCTCGCAGGACGCTGGGCCGACGTCGATGAATTCAGCACACGGTTTGTTTCACGCGAAGGCAACGTCGAAGTCGTGGTACGGCGTTCACGCCAGGCAGGGAAATTGACTCCGCGTTCCAGGTCCGCTTGTTCGGAGGCAGGCAATTCATCAGGGATCGACATACTGTCGCTTCCGTCCAGCAGCAGCCAAAGGACCGGTTTGGGAAGACTGACCAGCGTCAATTCCAGTGTCGGATCGGTCAATACAAGCAATAACAGACACAGCGTCGTTGCACGAAGAAGTGCCAGCACGCATCGGGTCGCCCGACTTCCGCGAGTTTGCCACCGCGCATAAAACAGTGCTGCGAGTGCGGCCAATCCAAGACAACCGAAGATCACCAGCGATGGCGACGTGTGCGCCCACGAGGAACCGAACGATACTCGCGTTGACTCGATCACCGACACGTCATCGTAGCCCAGCATGCGACCGATCGTCGCCGACCAGTTCGCCAGGTACGTGTTTATCGCCATCGAGACTGCAATAAACATGGCGGCAGCAGTCAATGTTACGGAAGTCCCGCTCATGGTTGCGCCACCTGTTTTGCCTTCCCCAACATAGGCGAGGCCAGTATCAGCTTCTCCATCAACAGGCAGCCCAACGCGCACCAGCCCAGCATTCGTCGAGCGGTCCTGGCGGG
>JANXOO010000905.1 GCA_025353525.1 Schlesneria sp.
GCCACCACCACCACCGCCGCAAACCCTGGCTGCAGTTTTGACGCAGTCTGATGCGTTCAATCCTTTGGAAACCAGAACATCTTTGCTCACTGATGAGATGAACGCGACTTTGTCATCCGTCACCAGACCCAGCAGGATCACAACCGACGGTGCTTTTTCGCGAATCCGGTCGACGAAGTCTTTCAGCGATTCGCGAGGATAACCTGCTGCATTGTGGACGATCAATTTCACTCCGCCAATCGTTTCGGCTTTGCTGACAAGTTGCTCGGCAGCGTCTGCCAGAGACGCGACCGTGTGTTTCGAAAGTTCTTTTCGCGCGTCACGCAATTCGGCCTGGAGTGTTTCAATCTTGCCAGGAAGCTCGTCGGGCTGGGCTTTCAACAGTGCCGAGGCGTGTTTGACCAGTTCTTCTGTGGCCCGGATTCGAGCCAATGCTTTGGGTCCGGTCAGACACGTGATTCGGCGAACACCCGCCGCCACCAATTCGTCCCGGACGACGCGGCACAGCCCCACTTGACCCGTGTTGCTCAGATGAGTCCCTCCGCATAGTTCACGGCTGAATTCGCCCATGCTGACAACGCGCACGTTGTCGGGATATTTTTCGCCGAACAGCGCCATCGCGCCTAACTGCCGGGCTTCGGCAATCGGCATCAAACGTGTTGAAACAGGAGCCCCTTCCGCGATTCGAGTGTTGATTTCGTCTTCGATCGCGATCAGTTCCTCCGGCAATAACCCTTTCGGATGAGCAAAGTCGAATCGCAACTCGTCTTGCTGCACCTTGGAACCCCGTTGCGTGGCGTTCTCGCCGAGATACTTTCGCAGAGCGTGATGCAGGATGTGCGTCGCCGAATGAGCGCGACGAATTCCTGATCGTCGCGAGGTATCGACGCTGGCGTGTATCTTTGTACCAACGGACAGTCGTCCCGTCGTCAGGACGCCAATATGAACGAGTAATTCACCGTCACGTTGTGTCTCTTGTATATCAAAAGCCAGACCGCTGCCGGTCAATTGGCCGATGTCTCCCACCTGACCGCCTGCTTCCCCGTATAACGGAGACTGGTTCAGAACGACCGCGACCTGCACTCCGATCCTGTCGAACGAACTGGCCAATTGTCCATCAGCGATGATTCCGACGATTTCTCCGTCGGCTTCCGTCGAATCGTAGCCCAGGAATTGAGTCCCGCCGTTCTTTCTCAACGTATCCAGCGGTCCGGCGGACATCACTGAATTAGCAAATGCTCCGCGTCCGCTGGTCTGCTTGTGCTGTTCTTTGCATTCTCTGAACCGGTTCATATCGACCGACAGTCCCTCGTTCGTGGCGAGCGATTCGGTCAATTCGATCAGGAATCCGTCGGTCTGATGCAGGTCAAACGCGGCATCGCCCGAGATGGATTTCGAGCCCTCTTTTTTCGCAGCATCGACGAGTTTTTGAAAACGGCCGACACCCGATTCGACGACTCGCAAGAACTGTTTTTCCTCTTCCTTTATGGCATTCTGGACGGCTTCGACCGTTTGCCCAAATTCCGGATAGGGGCCTTTCATCATCCGGGCGACGACAGGAACAAGCTGCGACAGGAACGGTTCATGCGTCCCCAGCAGGAATCCTTCCATCGAAGCGCGGCGCAACAGCAGCCTGACGATGTAGTTTTCTTTCTCGGGACCCGGTCCGCAGCCTTCATGCAGCGCGAACGAGCAGGCTCGAACGTGATCGGCGATCCGTCGCAAGGCACGCCCTTCAGGAGCACCGTATTCGTATTTGACGCCGACAAGATCGCCAGCGGCCTGGCAGATCGGCTTAAGGATATCAATCTCAAAGTTGCTGAGGACGCCCTGTAATGTCGAGGCGCAGCGTTCGAGTCCCATTCCCGTGTCGATATTCTTTTTCGGCAGCGGTTGCAGATTGTTTGGCGGTGCACCGACCCGATTGAACTGGGTGAACACCAGATTCCAGATTTCGACGGTTTTCGTCGAGCCTGGTGGCAGATAGTAGATTTCACTGCACGGACCGCAGACTCCGTCAGGCCCCAGCGACGGCGACGATGCCGGCCAGAAATTCTCGCCTTCGTCCTCGCGAGAGATACGATTGGCCGGAAGTTTGATCTCGCGATTCCAGATGTTGAATGCCTCTTCGTCGTCAAGATAGACGGTGACCGTCAGTCGGGTCGGGTCAAGTCCCAGCCATTCCTTGTCCGTCAGGAACTCCCATGCCCAATGGATGGCGTCGCGTTTGAAGTAGTCACCGAACGAAAAATTGCCCAGCATTTCGAAAAATGTGTGGTGATAGGCCGTGATTCCGACATTGCCGATATCACCGGTCCGCAAACACTTTTGCGATGTCGTCGCCCTGGTAAAGGCGATCGGTCCGATTCCCAGGAACTGGTTCTTGAACTGGTTCATCCCCGCTGGAGTAAACAGTACGGTCGGGTCGTCTTTTGGAACCAGCACATCAGAAGGACGGCGAATGCATCCTTTTGACTCAAAGAATGACAGGTACTTTTCTCGCAGTTCATCAGTATTCATAAAAAGTCCGTTTGACTTCCGTGACGCGGCAGGATGCGATCTGCATGGCTTGCTGCACGAGTTGAGACATCTCACATGGCGACCGGCAGTGGAATCTTTACCGGCTGAAAAACGGGGACTGGCTCCATGTCGTCCAGGTGCCTCCCCTTATTTCGATAATTTGACTCAATTCATGCCGCGCGAAGTATAGCAGGCCCCTGCCGTTCATTGGAAAATGGGTTCAAAATCGACGTCGGACGTCAAATCGCCCTGATTCGCCTGAAAAGATAACAAAAGATGTTGTTTTGGGCGACTCTTCTGCGGTTCTGGAGGATTTGGGGAAGGCAAAGAATCCAGGTTTTGCTACAATCCTGGACTGTCGTTTGCAGAGTAACGTGATCATTGGCCCATTTCCGGCACGAAGGGTCCCTTCGACCACATGCGTGCCATGTCAGAAATTGTGGCGTCGCGTTACAGAATCAAGCTCGAAAATGGATTATGCGAGTAGTTTTGACAGTACTCCAGGAAGGTTGGATCGCGCATGCGAATTGTGATTTCAGGAATCGGAACGTCAGTCCCCGAACATCATTTTGATCAGCAGGAAGCGGGAGAAGTCGCTGCACAATTCTGCTCGGCGACCCCCGAACAGGCGCACATGCTGAACGTGCTCTATCGTATGTCGGGCGTGGAATCGCGAGGCAGCGTAATCCTCGACAACGCCGACGGGCCATTGACCGATCGGCAGAAGTTCTTTCCGCCCATCAGTCCTGAATTTCCCAGTGGCCCGACAACCGAAACGCGTCTGGAACGTTTCGGCGAGGTGGCAGGTCCGTTGGCACTCACTTCATCAAGAAAAGCGATCGAACGCAGCGGCGTCGATGCCAGGGATATTACGCATCTGATCACTGTCACATGCAGCGGGTTCGTGGCACCCGGATTCGATTTCACCCTGATCAACGAATTGCCACTGCGGCCCGAAGTCGAGCGAACTCAAATCGGATTTATGGGCTGTCACGCGGCCCTGAACGCACTCCGGGTTGCCCGAGCGTTCGTCGCCGCCGATCCGACCTCCGTCGTGCTGATCTGTTGCGTTGAAATCTGTACTCTGCACTACCAGTACGGATGGGATCCCGAACAAATTGTGGCGAATTCACTGTTCGCGGATGGAAGTGGCGCTTGCGTCGTCCAGGCCCAACCTTCGGTGAATTCTGAATCGAATGGCAGAAACGGCAGCCACCCGAAACAACCACTCTCGCAGATTATTTCGAGCGGTTCGGTCGTGTTACCGGATTCGGCTGATGCGATGACATGGCGCGTTGGCGATCATGGTTTTCGGATGACACTTTCGTCGCGCGTTCCAGGCTTGCTCGCAATGCATCTTCGCACATGGATGACCAGATGGCTCGGTAAAAACGGCCTCACCCCTGAAGAGATCGTCACTTGGGCCGTGCATCCGGGTGGCCCACGGATCCTGAATGCGTTTGCGGAAGCAATGTCGATTCCGCCGACGGCACTGAGTGTTTCACGTGACATCATGCGAACTCACGGAAACATGTCGTCGCCGACGGTATTGTTCGTCCTTGACCGATTGCGCGACCAGGGTGCTTCCGGTCCATGCGTCGCGATCGGTTTTGGCCCTGGACTTGTCGCCGAAGCGACGCTGATCACGTGATTCGTTCTCACGTGGGTTTGAAAGAAAAGAGGACAGGCGCCACGAAGACCCCGGGGTCCCCGTTTTTCAGTGACCGGTATTTCCTTTCCTGCCTGCCGCCTAAAATTCGTCCGTGATTTTGACGACCCGGCCCTGGGGAACACCGGAATGCGATTCACTGAATCGCAGAGAGACGGTACCCGTCAGGGACTTGACTGCGGCATAAAACTCCGCAGGGGTCCGCACCGGGGTTTCGTTGACGTGCGTGATGAAGTTGCCCGCTTCGATTCGCGCCGCCTGGGCTGGTGAATCGGGTTTGACCCGAATCACAAGGACGCGGCGCGCATCGGTAAACGGATCCTTGAACCGTTCGCGTGCCGTGGAATAATCGACCGACAACCCGCGCCACGGTGAATATCGGGGGCTCGTTTCAATAATTCCTTCGTCGTCCCGAACGGGCCACTTGCCAAGCCTGACGGGCAGCAGCGCGACCCCTCCCAACCGTCGCCAGACACCGATCGATATCCTTTGGTCGGGCCCATGCAATCCGACGAGTCGCATCAGATCCGCCACCGAACGGACAGGCTCGTCTTCAACGCTCAGGATCACGTCGCCGGGCGAAATGCCGGCCAGTTGTGCGGGCGAACCCTGAGTCACATCGTGAACTTCTGCCGCAGACTGTTGTGGCAAACCTGTACCGAGGCTCGCAAATCGCCCCTTGTCGATCTCTGCAGGAGCGATTCCCAGCATCCCGTATTCGACCTCTTGCCCCGCCAGCAACGTACGAATGATGCGACGGGAATGTCGATCAATCGGGATTGCAAAACCAACCGATTGTTCGTATCCCTCGATTGCCGCCAACGATGTCCCCAACCCGATCAGTTCGCCCTTGAGGTTCAGGACGGGACCGCCGCTGAGGCCAAGGTTCATTCGTGCGTCCAGTTGCATCATCGCACCCAGTCGGTAGAGCATCGAACCTTTCAGAATGTCTTCGCGATCAGTCGGTTCAACAGTGAACGGCTGGCGAGTCAAATTGCTGATCATGCCCCAACTGACACTGGCCGATCCGTCCCGGGCGATCGCGTGCGGGTTTCCCAGCAAGATGACGAACTGACCTTTGCGTGGTGGCGAGGCAGTCTCCCAGTCCAGGCCCGGGAAGTCAGCCGATTCGATCAATGCGTCATTCCAGTTCAAACGTAAAACGGCAAGATCACTGCGCGGGTCTGCAGCGATGATTGCCCCTCGGCAGCCCCTTCGATCTGAAAAATGAACCAGCAGTCTGGTTTTGTCGTCCGTTTCAAAGACGGGATAAACGGGGCCTCCCCGAACCACATGATAATTCGTCAGGACCAGCCGTTCGGAGTCTTTCCCGGAAACAATCAGACAGCCGGTACCGAATTCGCTCGGCACAATGTCGATTTCTCGCGGTTGTTCGTCTTGCCGGTGCGGGTGAAACGGAAATGCCCTGTTTCTGTTCTGCCGAACTTCATTCGGAGCGGGTGTGATACGAGCAATACTGAC
>JANXOO010000222.1 GCA_025353525.1 Schlesneria sp.
CGAGAGGAGGGCTTTCTGGTCTTTTGTCATCGGGTTGCCACTTCTGCATAAATGCGCGATCGCCAAGCCGCTCGAAACGAACAAACCCCGGTTTATCTCCGGGGTCGTTCAGTTTCAATCCCAGACTCAGAACTTCGCCGATTCTTCGATCAATACTCGGATCGTCCAGACATGATCGTCAAGCCCGCTGGCCATCGCTGGCGTTTCCTTCCCCTTGTTCAGCGTCATGTGAACTCGCCCGAAGTTGTAGAAGGCGAACCAGA
Organism: Schlesneria sp.; assembly: GCA_025353525.1. Taxonomy (GTDB): domain Bacteria; phylum Planctomycetota; class Planctomycetia; order Planctomycetales; family Planctomycetaceae; genus Schlesneria. The sequence goes on from JANXOO010000222.1 coordinate 264, forward strand.
GCGCCAACGCTGATTCGTGATTCTCCCATTTCTTCGAAAATCCGTTAGTCAGCCGTGTGAACCGTCGCGTTGCCATTCGCCGCGAAAGGTTGCTTCGTTCAATGTGGCTCGTGCAAGCGCGGGATTGTTCTGGTAGGCCGCTTATCGCGTCGTTTTTATTACCGATGGCGGGGAGTATTTGCGCTGATCTTCGACTCCGTTGCTTCCAAAAACCTTGATGACTTGCATGAAGTCGACTCGGTCGCCAAACGTCTCGGGGATGGCTTGGCGGTACGGGCCGAACCCGTCTGTCGTGACTTGGAAATGTCCCGATGTCGCGCGGTCAAGTTTATTCGCGAACACCTGAGTGTCGATTGGAGTTCGCTTGCCCAAATGCCACGCGACGATCAGCTTGCTCGTCCGCTCGATCCCGAAAAATGTGTAAACCTCCCCGTAAATATTGCCAAAATACTGCGCGATTTGAGTCGCATTCGCAAGGGGGCAGGGCTCGAGATTAGTCCCGTTTTTCGAAGGCTCTCGCTCACGGTTTTACAACAGGATACTTCGCTAAAACGATGCATCCAGGGCGAACGCAATGTCTGCGGATGGGACGAAGCCGCGTTCGAGAGGCTTCCCGATGGTTTTTTCCGAGTTTTGACGCTCGATTGCAAAGCAGACTCCGCGACCTGACCGAATTGAGAACGATTATATGGTATTGTCGTCAAAACCTCGGGAAACACAAAAAGCGACTATCAATTCTGATTTGGTCGGATAGTATGCGCTGGTCCGGGTTGCAACCTGGTTTTCGATCAGGCTGCCGAAACGACAAATCGGATGACAAGTAAAAGTGCAGTGCGGTGAGAACCGGAAGGCACGTTGATCTGTAAGCCGACGCGGTGATACTCTTTTTAATGAGTCTCGCTACGTCGGCTTTTTCAATTGATTAGCATAGAGAGACGGCCTTGGCCGATGTCGTTTGAGAACGGTGCAAGCCATTGATTGTGAGGGGCTTTGATGAGTCGTACTATGTTTGAATTCGATTCGGTTCAAGATTCTGCAGTCGTGGCGCATGAGGATCTTCTGTTCCAGCTTGTTGGCGAGTTGCGTCAGCGATTGGGTGGGTGTATCCGCGACGTGAGACTGACTCAAATGGCCGATCAGTTGGTTCTGCATGGCCGGGCCAATCCCTATTACACAAAGCAGATGGCTCAGGCCGTCGTGCTTGAACTCGTCGAACAGGTCGTGTTAGCGAACGAAATTGTCGTTCTCTGAATTTGAAACACAATCAGTATCAAAACCCGGTTTACGACCGCAGTCGTGAAGAGAAAGATCGAGGGCGCTGCCTGGGCCGCGCCGGGAGTTACTTGTGTCGAAAACAATATCATCGTTGTGTAGTAATCGATTTCGCAAACGCCGCAGTTACGATAGTTCAATTTAAAACAAAATTCTTTTTTGAAGGCACTCGCGTTTCCGAACAGGTAACAAACGAATCAACTGTGCCCTCTGGAATTACGCCCAGGGCACTTTTCGGATCCGCTAGTATTGAGCGTCGCATCGACTCAGTCTTCGTCTGAGCCTCACACTCCGCACGCGAGCGGTCTTGAAAGCGAAGTCAACGACGGTATGAATGCTTTGGAAGTATCCCATCTGCGAAAAAGCTACGGCGATGTCATCGTCGTCGATGATTTGAATTTCCAGGTAGAAAAGGGGGAGATTTTTGGACTGATTGGTCCCAACGGCGCCGGTAAGACGACCGCCATGATGATGATCGTCGGCCTTCTGAAAGCGGATGCAGGGTCGATTAAGCTGGATGGTCTGA
>JANXOO010000946.1 GCA_025353525.1 Schlesneria sp.
CATCACTGGAACAAATTTTCGTGTCGTGTATGCGAATGACCCTGGAAACGCCAACGGAGTCAGCATACGGGAAGGCGAGTCGCCAGGGCGATGTGTTCGGTCAATTCGGTGCCCGGTTCCTGATACGAAAACAGGCGTCAAACGGCAAGCGAGGGTGTGCATTGAAAACAGATTTCAAAGACGACCTGACTCAGAGTATTCGCACTTATTCGGATACGCAGCGCCACGATCCGACCTTGACCGGCACGGCGGTCTCGACGTTCGCTCCTCCGTTCTTGCGGATGGCATGGAAAGAGTACCGTGTCCAGTGGGAACCGTGGCTCTTTTGTCTTGCGATCTCGCTCACCATCCAGTTGACCGGATGGTTTTTCGCAGTCGATGGCGAAACCAGGGCGATATTCCTGATATCGATCCCCATCGTCATGTTGGTTTTATTTCCCGTCGGCTGCGGTGCCTTGTTGTTTGCCAGCGAGCGAGAAGACCGCACCAGCGACTGGTTGCTGACGTTATCACCATCCCCCGCGTCGCTGCTGGGTGCCAAAACCGCCTTCGCAATCGCGGCAACGATCACGTTGCAACTCGCCATCGCATGCTTTGCCGTGATTCTCACACTCGAAGTCCCCTGGATGCTCAGGATGGATTCTGATTCACTGCTGATTCCGTACGGTCTGGTGGTGCTCGTTTGGTCCTTTTTCGGATCGATGCTCAGCAGACGCGTGCTGATTTCGGTTCTCGCGATCGGCTTTTGGGGTGCCGTCTCAATCGGCTTTCCGTGTCTGTTTTTGGCCAGGTTACTCGGCGAATTTAGCGGCGGTGTTTCCCTTGCAATTCACAACTTCTGGCATGGCGTGGTCTTGTCGATCGTCGGCTGCGCAGTGTTTGCGGCCGACATATGGCTGGGCTGGTGCTGGTGTCAGGGCAAATACTTCGATGGCGAAATCGTGGAACGATTTAATGCAAAATACAAGCAATGGCGAAGCCGTACGGCTCGCAGCAGCGACGCCCCGTTCGCAACTACTTTCGGGGGCCATCCCGTTACCTTGCAATGGCGCCGTATTCTGACTCAAAACGACATCAAGGCAGATCAACCATCCCGAGTCGCAACAAAAAAGCCAATTCGAGTCGAACACGACCAACAATGGCGGCGAACGTGGCAGCGAATTGTTTGGCAAGAACGGCGTCGGGAAACGATGCACTTGAAGTATCTGGCGGCAAGTAGCGTCCTGGCAGTAATGGTCGCGATGGCCTCTCGAATGAGTGACTCAATCACATACTTCACTTACGGAGCGATCTTTCCCATTCCACTGGTGATGGGTATCCTTGGATTCCGGGCCGATTCGAGCAATCAACAACCCCGGTTTCTCGTTCATCGCGGGATCTCACCAGGCACGGTCTGGCTGGCCAAACAACTTATCTGGCTCCCTCGATCATTCTGGACTGCCAGCACCGTACTTGTTGTCTCGCTCGTTTGCGAAATCGCGGCAACTCCGAGAACCGCAAATGAGCTGGAATGGTACGTCTTTCGACTAAGCACGTTGATCATGGAACGCCCCGACCTGGCAGTTTGGGTCGTTCTGATCGGGTATTGCTCCGGACAAATTGCCGCCGTTGTTTTTCAGCGGACCATCATCGCTCTTGCATTCGGAGCTGTCCTGAACGCCGCATGCGGACTCTGGCTCGTTCTGGTTGAAGTCCTCGCCGTTCCCCAATGGTGGTCGCTGGGACTTCCGGTCATCCTGATGTTGTTGGGAACGTTATGGCAGATGCGACCAAACCTGTTGGAGGATCAATCGTGGTCGAGGCGCCGGAAAATCTTCGGGGCATTCATCGGAGTGCCTTCAATAGTGATCGTGCTGCTTGACTTGCATCGGATGCCTGAAATCGCGGACCCGATCGCGATTGCGAAAACAAGCTTGAACGACTTCCTTGCTCTTCCGGGCCGTACCCGCAAACCCTGACAACTGACGAACAATCTTTATACGAAGAACTGGAAGAATTATGGCAGGCTTATCGCCCGGATTCGTCGGACGTTCCCGGCGAATTTCTGAAAGGCTGCCTGATCACAGTTCCGCCGTCGACGAGAATTACGGGCACTTCGAGTTTCGACAAGCTGTGGCCGATTCTGAACAGTCTGAACGAAATCGCAGACGAGTCATTGCAAAAGGGAAAACTCGACGAAGCCTTCGATTCCCGTTTTGCGGCGTTGAAACTGTTGCGAGTCAAGGTAAGTCGATCGGCGGGTGACGATTGGAACATCGGTTCTGAATTACAGCTCAGGGCGATGGAAAACCTCGTGACGTGGTCGAACCATCCCTCTCAATCACTCATGTCGATTCGAAGGGGGATTGATCGAATCGAAGCGGAACTGGACAAGTTTCCCTCGCCGATGGAGTGGATCGCAACCCGCTATCTTGAAGATCGTCAGACGTATTTCTTGTCTTCAAAAAAGGACGTCGCTGAAACGTCAGACCGACTGGGAGCGCGGGATACCGATTCGCTGCGATTGTGGCCGTTGATGCTCCCCTGGGAGCGACTGCGAGCCGAACGGTTATTCACCGGGCAAGCCAAATTGAATTTTGCCGCGATCGCGGCTTTGGAAAAACAACTCGCATCGCCCGGTTTTTCGCCCGACGCAAACATCACGGCACAGTTTGCAGCATGGGACGAAATGTATAAGCGTATCACTCGGACGACTCCACTCGCGGCAATTGCCATTAGTCCGCTCTATTTTCATCGTCAAGCCGTATTAATGCGTCATACGACAATTCGCGCTGCTCTGACCCGCATGGAACTGATCGCCTACCGGTTGGAACACGGAAAATTGCCTGACAGACTTGTCAATCTGATACCGAAGGTCAGTGGCAAACAACTTGTCGACCCGTTTTCGGGACGACTGTTTGACTATTATCCGGAATTCCTGTTGAGTTCCGGACGTTATGAGATCGAACTATTGCCGACTGGTCCAACGGAGGTTGAATTCCAATCCAGGGGTTTCCATCGGGCCGACCCGAATCGCAGTATCGCCCAAATCATCAGCGGCCCACCTGACGAGATCAGTTCCCGGTTGCAGAAGGAAGGAACACTGACGCAGTCGCTGTTCCGAATCCCGTTACCGTTCAAGCCGGAACAATTGGAATCCAGGCCGGAACCTTCACCGGTCAATTCGGACCCCATTCCGTAACAGGTCCGGGCTACGGAGTTCCGTTTCCGTTTCCGATCTTGTTCCTGACGCAATCGACGAAATATTTGCGATTGCCGACGGCCCCTTCTTCGACCAGGCCGTGGATGTCAGTGTCGAAACCGGGAAACTTTTCGTTAAACATCCGTGCAAATTTCAGGTATTCGACAATTGTCCGATTGAACCGCTCACCTGGAATCAACAGCGGAATGCCTGGCGGGTACGGTGTCAACAGAACAGCGGTGGCTCGGCCTTCCAGTTCGTCGATCTCGACCCGATCAATCTCGCGGTGGGCCATCATGTCGAATGCGTCCGACGGCTTCATCGCGGGCAACATGTCCGACAGATACATCTCGGTCGTCACGCGAGCAACATCGTTGTTCTTGTACGTGTCGTGGATCTGCTGACACAAATCCTTCAAACCGATCGCTTCGTATCGCGGATATTGCTGGCAGAATTCGGGAAGAATGCGCCACATCGGCTGGTTCTTGTCATAGTAGTCCTTGAATTGTTGCAACGCACTGACCAGCGTATTCCAGCGACCCTTGGTAATCCCGATCGTGAACATGATGAAGAACGAATAGAGCCCCGTCTTTTCGACGATGACGCCGTGCTCGACCAGATACCGCGTGACAATCGACGCGGGGATCCCCGATTCGGCAAACTTGCCGCTCACGCCCAGTCCCGGCGTAATGACTGTCGCTTTAATCGGATCGAGCATGTTGAAACCGGGGGCCAGATTACCGAATCCGTGCCATTCTTCGTTGGCCTTCAACAACCAGTCGTCGCGGTGCCCGATGCCGTCTTCCGCCAGCGAATCGGGTCCCCAGACCGTAAACCACCAATCTTTGCTGCCCCATTCGTCGGCGACCTTGCGCATTGCCCGACGGAAGTTCAACGCTTCCGCGATCGATTCTTCCACCAGGGCCGTGCCGCCGGGGGGTTCCATCATCGCTGCCGCGACATCGCACGACGCGATAATCGCGTATTGCGGCGATGTCGAAGTGTGCATCAAATATGCTTCGTTAAAAATATTCCGGTCGAGCTTTTCGGTCAGTGACTCACTCACCAGGATCTGCGATGCCTGTGAAATTCCTGCCAGCAACTTGTGAGTCGAGTGCGTGGCGAAAATCATCGACGACCGCGTGCGAGGTCGGTCCTTTCCGATCGCGTGCATGTCGCGGTAGAACTCGTGAAACGTCGCGTGTGGCAACCACGCTTCGTCAAAGTGCAGCGTGCCGATCTTGCCGTCGAGCAGTTCTTTGAGCGTTTCGACATTATAGACGATGCCGTCATACGTGCTTTGCGTGATCGTCAGAATCCGGGGCTTGCGCTCCGGGTGCTTTGCCTGAGCAGCCTTGGCAAACGGATTCGCCTCGATCTTCTTCTGGATATTTGCCGGCAGAAACTCTTCCAGCGGAATCGGTCCGATGATGCCAAGATGGTTTCGGGTCGGTGTCAGAAAGACCGGCACAGCGCCCGTCATGATGATCGAATGCAGAATCGACTTGTGGCAATTGCGGTCGACGACAACGATGTCTCCCGATGCGACCGTCGAATGCCAGACCATCTTGTTCGATGTCGATGTTCCGTTGGTCACGAAGAAGCAGTGATCGGCGTTGA
>JANXOO010001023.1 GCA_025353525.1 Schlesneria sp.
GTCATCAGCCACTGCATCCAGCGACTCAGATCTCCATCCTCCAACGGCCAAAGCATCAAGTGAAAGTGGTTCGTCAACAAACAATATCCGACAAGTCGCATCCGTAATCGCTCGTTGGACTCTCGCATCAGATTGACGAACGCCAAATAGCCGTCAGCTTTATGAAACACATCCGCTCTACCGTTGCCCCGATTGAGGACGTGATAGACATCGTTGCCCTGTGATGCGCGGGATGTTCGTGGCATCCAAGCAGCATAATCAATCGTTATTGCATTGTAAAGTAGAGTGTCCCCTTTGTTTTTTTTGACAATCCCCTCTTCATAGATGTCCCTGTAGTTTCTGGACAAGCCCTCAATAAAAAACTCGTTCCACCACCGATCGAGGTGACAGCCGCTCTTCCATACCTAAGTCTTCAACGACTTTTCCCATCGACGCTGCGTCGATTAACTCGTCAAATCGCTGACGGCTTAATGTACCATCTGTGGAATGAACCCATATTACGGCGAAACAGTTGCCGCGAACATCGACAAGATATACATAAAGATTCTGCGAAGTGGCGACGTAGCTCCAGTCGTGTGGCCACGTATTGCGCGCGACTAATGCCAGGAAGCTGCGTGTCTCGATTGAATTCAAAGCAAATAGTTTGATTTCTTTGTGAGGATGTCGAACCCGAATAATTAACGTATCGGCCTGTGAACATAAACATATAAAATACACCCGTACGCCAAACAGCATGGTCACAATAGCCAACCCCACTAGAAACAAACAAACACGCCGTTTTCGCCTCTTTCGAATAACGCTTTGACTTAACTTCGCGTCAGTTGTTGCTGTATTGTTGTTACCGTCGTCGATCATTTGATTGTCGCTCCTGTTGGCGTGCGGGAAATTTAAAGGGGACATTCTACTTTTCTAGCCGAGGGCGACCTCTTGGCCGCATTGAGGATACAAGGCCGAGTTGGTTTGCAGTCTGCTGTTGCCATTCTATCCCTCCGAACGGCGTTCCTCGTGCGACGCTTTTACGAAGCGATGCAAGTTCGGCTTCGGCTTCGACGCTGTTGACATATTGAGTCCAGTTCGGCGATTTCGGGATTGGGTCTTCGGAAATCAAATGGTAACCGTTCACAGGCTGGGGACGGTTACGGTCGGGGGAGATATGCTGAAGCATAACCTACACCGAGTGGACCGCTACGAAGCGTTGGTGCCAGACTCGACCATTCCCGATCCTGACTCCGTTTGACCATGTCGGCACGGAGTGGTGTAGAGCGACAATTATTTTTCCCGGTCAGCGACAATTAGAATTCCCGGTTTGAGAGTGATTTTGTCTTGAGCTGAGAGAATGGCAATTTTCCGTGAAACGGTGAATTGCGATGACTGAGGATGTCCAAGTACGGAAGTTATTTTCACTCTTGTCGACGGGTATTCCTCTTTGCGTCGCGTCACTGAAGACGGGCATGGATGAGAAGACGGCCCGGAAGTATCGGAAGGCGGAACGGATGCCGAGCGAACTGTCAGAACGTCACGATTGGCGGACCCGAGTGGACCCATTTTCGTCGGTTTGGGAGTCGGTCG
>JANXOO010001054.1 GCA_025353525.1 Schlesneria sp.
GAACAAGGCGATTGTCGGCGTACCCGATGATGTGATGGAACTGTTACTGCGACACCATTGGCCGGGGAACGTCCGAGAGTTTCAGAGCGCGATCAAGTTTGCGATGATCCATGCCACAGGAGCTGTGCTGACGACCGATTGCCTTCCGCCAAACTGCCAGCCAACGCTTTCGGTGCAGTCAGCAACTGGTGCCGAGTCACCGATGCAACGGACTGTGACGGGGAATTCAACGGGCGCGTCCGAATCATTCGATCTGATTCGATTTGTCCATCAGTTGCTGAGTGCCGAGAAAACAGATTTGTACCGGTCGATCAATAATGAAGTTGATTCCCGAGTCCTTCGCGAAGTCATGGCCCACTTCAACGGAAGCCAGTTGCAGGCCGCCGAACGGTTGGGAATCTCGCGAATGACTCTTCGCTCGAAACTGCGGTCGCTGGGGATGATCCAGGAAAAAGGGCCCGAATCGCCGGATGCCGGATGAATTGATATCAGTTGTTTTGGCTCGATGTTCCTTACCTCGCTCTGATCGTATTTTATTGATGATCTTGCCGAATTGGGATCGGAGTTCGATGTTTTTATGACAGTGGGAATTTGGTCAGAGAGGCCCCTCGCTGTACCCCGCTCGAAAAGTCTTTAATCGACCTCGCCCCCCCCATTTTTGAGCCGGGGAGTTTTCTTGTTTGGGATGGGTGATGGTCGGTGCGAGTTGGTTTTACCGTGATGCGGCGGATTTGCTCACGATTGTTCAGCGTCTGAAGTTGACACCCTGTCCGCATTGCCGTGTGATGGGCATGCTGATTCGGCATGGGGCTTTACAAGGAATTGACGAGACCAGCGGTCAAATCGTGCTTCGGGCCCGGCGAGTCTTTTGCAGCAATCGCAATGCTCGCACTGGTTGCGGTCGGACGTTCAGTCTCTGGCTGACCGACAAGATTCGGCGGCTGAAAGTGAACACCTCGCGACTGTGGAAATTCCTCAAGCTGGCGATCCACGGTCCACTCGAAGTCGCGATTCGAGCCCTCAACAGCCGTCTGAGTGACCGGACTTGGCAACGCCTCTGGCGACGGTTTCTCTTGGCCCAAAGCCGGATCCGGACAGAATTGGCGAACCGCTGTCCGGTCCCTCCGCCGCCGGAAACTCCTTCGCACCGACCCGAGGTGTTGGTTCTGGCCCATCTGCTCGCGGCATTCCCCAGCGTCGCCTGCCCCATCGCCGCGTTCCAACACGCGGCCCGGAAATTCTTCTGCTCCCGCCAAATGGAGCGAAGGCTACTTCCGCTTTGTCTGCCCGGCTTGCGGGGAACAGCGAGCGACCGTCAATCCCCGCAACAACCTGGCCCACTGTTTCTGCTGCCAGAAGAATTGGAACAATGACAGCCACCGATCGACTGATCAACTTACCGCCTTCTTGTATGCTCACGTCTGGGCGCTTCGCCGTCGATCAGAGCGACCTCGACTCAATAAGCCGAGATCGCTCTGGAATGACTCATTTTTCCGGATTATCAAAGATCAAAACGGACTCTCAGGTCACGATCAGACGCGTCGTATCAAGCCGACCACGCATGACAATTCGAGGCACAATCAACCACAAAGCACAATCAACCACAAATTCGATCGCCTTATTTTTCGGAGCGTTGGCAACGCTCCTCCAAATTTCTCAACAATTCGGTAAACCGACCTGAAACACCCTCGAATCCCTACACCGTTAATTCGGCAAAAAATGCGACCACAATTCGGTCGGGAACAACAAGACCAGAGAAAACTGGCGGACGGAACGAGGCAGCATCCGGTTCCTCAATTCGGCTCGAATCGCCCAATTGGATACCCGTTCTCGTACGACACAAGATATGCACCGTTGGTCGTTTCGTATCGGATCTCTTCGCGAAGGAAAAAATCGGATGACGTTTTTCGTTCGAGATATGATGTCGATCCTGGCCGCATGTACTTCTCGGCGACCCGAAAAACGATTTCCGTCCGTTGACCGAGCGAATGTCCGGTGTCCGTAAACACTTTGCCGTCGACCTTTGGCTTGTCAACAAAGACAGGCTCGACGTTGATATTCGCCCCCTTCATCGCCGCAACCATTTCTTTCGCTTCCGCGAACGGACTGATGTTGTCGCTGGTTCCGTGAACGACGATGACTTTTGCGGCCTGGCCAAGTCGTTTCATTTCCGTCAGATGCCGGGGATTCCCGATCGCCCGAATTTCGCGGTCGTCATCCGACAGAAAGAACCGGTGCCCGACTTCGCGTTTCCATCGGGCGTTAAATGAACTTCCACCCGGTAACCCATACGCAACGTCGTCCGAAAGTTTACACAGCCCGCACATGTCAACAACGCAGGTAAACGTTCGCGGAGCCAGTTTGTTGCACATCAGTGCGACATGGCCTCCCGCCGATCCGCCCACGACATAGATTCGACCTGCGTTGAAGAGGATTTCCTGACTGCGAAGTCCCTGATGCACGTACCACAGTCCGCGCAGGGAGTCGAGCGACTGGAAATATCCGAAGTCGTATGGTTCGGAAGTTTCAAATCCTTCGTATTTACCGCTTTGAAGGTAGTCGACCGTAATCGCGACCACATCCAGTCGTTCGCTCAGGATCTTCGGATCGGCGGTACCGACAGCGTCGACGCCACCCCAGTTGTGCAGCGTCAGCATCAGCCCGGTTTTCTCGGTGACGCGATCCAGTTGCCCATACGGGTACGAGATCGAAACCTTGACGTGCCGAGGTACCGGCCGGATCGGCCATTCCTGGGCAGGAATTTCAACTGACCCATCTACTTTCGGAAGTTTCGGCCAACCTCTCGGCAACACTTCGGCAGCATGCAGCCAACTTGACCAAAGACAAAGGAAGGCCAACACGAAAACACGACGGGATTGCAACACGGTCCGTAAACTCCGAAATAATTCCAGACAGGCAGCAATCGCATGAAACACACATGGGACATTTTCCGCTGAACGGCAACGCTTACTCTTCCTGCTCGCGCAGCTTTGCAAGGACCGAAATATCTTCCAGTGTTGTGGTGTCACCTGCGGATTCCCGCCCTGCGGCAATATCGCGCAAAAGACGTCGCATAATTTTTCCGCTACGAGTTTTGGGCAGGGCTGGTGTGAAACGGATCTTGTCCGGAGTGGCCAAGGCCCCGATCTGTTTGCGGACGTGAGCGACCAGTTCCTTTTCCAGAGCTTCGCTTCCATCGCCGTTTTTCAGCGAGACGAAACAACAGATTCCTTCGCCTTTGATCTCGTGCGGGAACCCGACGACGGCTGCTTCGGCGACCTGAGCGTGGGAGACGAGTGCCGATTCGACCTCCATAGTACTCAGTCGATGCCCCGCAACGTTCAATACGTCGTCGACCCGGCCCATAACCCACGTATAGCCGTCGGAATCCTTGCGAGCTCCGTCACCCGCGAAGTAACAGCCGGGAATCGTGCTGAAATAGGTTTCCTTAAACCGCTCATGATCGCCGTAAAGCGTGCGCAGCATTGATGGCCAGGGCTGCTTCATCACCAGCAGCCCACCTTCGTTAGGGCCGAGGCTTGTTCCATCCTTGTTGACAATATCGGGCACGACGCCAGGGAGTGGTCTGGTGCAGCTTCCCGGTTTGGTAGCGGTGATCCCCGGCAGTGGCGAAATCATGATCGAACCGGTTTCGGTCTGCCACCACGTATCGACGATCGGACACCGTTCCTGACCGATGACCTTGTGATACCACATCCACGCTTCGGGATTGATCGGTTCGCCGACCGACCCGAGCAATCGCAAACTCGACAGGTCGTGTTTGGCTGGCCAGTGATCGCCCCACT
>JANXOO010001084.1 GCA_025353525.1 Schlesneria sp.
CATTGCCGCCAGCAGGACGGCATGTTCAGTACAGTCTCCCTCAAGATTGCGTGCGACCTCCGCCGCCGATGCCATCGCTGTCGAGAAGTTTTTTGAGGTCAGTTTCTGGTGCACGTAGGCTTCCATGCGCCGGGCGATTTCTGCCAGATCAGTGGCGTTGCCTGCCGCTCGGTTCGCGTGCTTCTGAACGAGTTCGTCGTCCCGCTGCAAGTACTGCGATGATTCGAGGAATTCGTCATCAACTTTGGTGACCGTTGCCGACTTCGGAATCGGGATCGAAATGACGGTCAATTCGGCCGTTTCCTTGTCGATTTTCTTCAGTGTCTGAGTCTCACCTGTCGGGATCAGTTCGGTTGGATCCCCGTCTGCGATCGTGACGCGATAGACGATGCGTTTGGTATCGTGACCTTTGAGCAGCGGTTTGATTTTGACGAGTGTATTGATCGCAAGATCGAGTTCCGCGCCTTCAATCGTCTTGAGGGCCTCTTCTTTGGAAACGAGATAAATCTCCATCGAAGAACCGAGCATGTTCGACGAGAGTTTGACGGCTTCTCCGCCGGAATCCAGAAAACTGTCCATCGATATGCCTGGAATCAATGAATTCGAAACGCTGACCTTGAACAGGCTTCGTTTCTCGTTGTTCAGCAGGCCTGTCTCTTCAGGACCGATCCCTTTCATCGTCGCTTTGCCAAACTTTGCAAATTCGGGAAGGAAGACTTCGAATGAACGAGTCTCGCCGGCCTTGAGAGGATTCTCTTTGATCTGGCGATCCTGAAACGTGGGTGATTTCACCCCTTCTTTCCACGGCTGAACGGTCGTTTTCCCTTTGCCGTTGACTTCCTGAGTGAGCGTCAATTCAAGACCGTTGATCGATCCGCTTGTTACTGTTGACATCGCAGGCGGGTTTGCCATTTCGAAACGAAATTTACGCAAGTCGCCAGAAGTCGTTTCTTCGGAATTCAGTGTCTGCTTCAATTGGAGCGACTGGCCAAATCGCTTGATCGTCATGCTTGCCACGCCCGACGTTTTGACGATCTGAACACCGTCGACCGGAACCGTTTCAACGATTGACCAGCTATATCCGATTCGTTGACCACTCAGGTAAATGACCTGCCAGGATTCTTCCTTCTGCGGCATTCTCGCCGTCGGATCGGCGGCCAGCAGAAGCCCTGGCATTAGCCCGATGACAAGCGCACAACCGACCACCATCCGCCACATGAACTTTTGATTCAGATAACTCAGCATGAATTTGTTCCTGTGCGGGAGTGGTTTCAGTGGCAATTGGTATCATAGTCAAAATGCCTTGATGATCGAAGTCAAAGTCTGTTGATGTGAATTCTGTCTCGTTCATTGTATCGGGAAATCCAATTGTGATTCGACGAAACCAGTCGCGAAACCTGGTGACTGGATCACCCAGGATTGGTTCGGGACGATTCTTCGCTGCTCCTCGCGTTCCAATCGGTGAGCTTTGCACCGCTGAAGGCGCGGAATCGGGAATTCATCGAATGTCGAATTCATCGCTATTTCACGTAACGCATTTATTGAAATGGCTTTACGAATGAATGTCGGAATAAAAAGAAGACTATAATTTTATGTTGTCAGCCGCAGATCTGCGGC
>JANXOO010001099.1 GCA_025353525.1 Schlesneria sp.
GTGCGAGTCAACATGGGGGCTCCCATTCTTGATGCGACACGCATTCCGACCCTGTTGCCGGGAAATCCGCCGCTGAATGTTCCATTGGAGGTCGCGGGCAAAACATTTCCTGTGTCCTGCATTTCGATGGGAAATCCACACTGCGTTGTTTTCGTCGATGATGTCAATGACGACTGGGTACTGCGCATCGGTCCGCAAATCGAGTCCCATCCTGCTTTCCCGCGTCGAGTGAACGTGGAATTCATTCAGGTCGTTTCGTCGTCCGAATTCATCATGCGAGTCTGGGAACGAGGCAGCGGTGAAACGATGGCCTGTGGCACAGGAGCATGTGCTGCCGCGGTCGCTGCGGCATTGACCGGTCGGACAGGCCGGATAGTTACGGCCCGATTGCGAGGCGGCGACTTGCAACTCGAATGGTCCGACGGTGGCGACGTCTTTATGACCGGCCCCGCGACCGAAGTCTTCAGCGGCGACTGGCCATTGAATGTCGTATAGGAAGAATGGCGAAAGTCGTCGAAAGCAATCGCGAGGGAATCCGGTATGAATGAGACCACGGATTACGATCCGTACGCACTTCCGCCAGAAGCGGTTCAGGAACCGCCATTGTCGCTGGCGACAGCTCTTCGGAAAATCGGTCCGGGAATAATCCTGGCAGGGACGATCGTCGGTTCGGGTGAACTGCTGCTGACGACCAGGCTCGGTGCAATACACGGGTTCGTATTTCTGTGGCTGATCCTGTTCAGTTGCGTCATCAAGGTCTTTGTGCAGACAGAACTGGGGCGGTATGCCATTTCATCGGGCAAACCGACACTCGGTGCTCTGAACGAACTGGGTGGACCGCGACTGGGAGCTCACTGGATCTGTTGGTGCTGGTTCGTGATGATGTGCGCCACGATTTCTCAACTCGGTGCTATGACGGGGGCTGTCGGACAATCGCTGAATCTGGCCTTTCCCGGTGTCAGCAAGTTACTCACACAAACGCTTGAACCGGTCTTTCCGATTCTCGCCGACACGATCCATTCGCGGCCAGAGTATCCCTGGGCTGTCGTCACCTGCTTGACGGCAATCGGGCTGCTTTGGAGCGGAAGTTATCAACGAATCGAGATCATTACAACATTTTTGGTTGTTGGCTTGACTCTGGTGACAGTTGTCGCGGCGGTCGCGTTACCGACGACGAGTTTCAAAATACCCTGGAACGACGTTGTGGCGGGACTGAGACTCGGTATTCCCAATGACGGAATTGCGGCCGCAGTGGCGGTTTTCGGCATCACCGGGGTTGGTGCTTCAGAACTGTTTTATTACCCCTACTGGTGCCTGGAAAAGGGTTATGCCCGGTACGTTGGCAAGTGCGACGACAGTCCGGAATGGGTCCACCGGGCCCGGGGCTGGATCCGTGTGATGTACCTGGACGCCTGGGTCAGCATGGTCGTCTTCACGGTTTCGACAGTCGCCTTCTATTTCATGGGCGCCGTCGTTTTGCACTCGCAGAATCTGATCCCCGAGAAGTCAGACATGATCGAGACTTTGTCACGAATGTATGTCGATTCATTTGGAGTCTGGACGCAGAACGTGTTTCTGATCTGTGCCGGAGCCGTACTCTTCAAGACTCTCTATCTTTCATCAGCAGGCAATGCCCGACTCGTCGCCGATTTGCTCAGTCTTTCGGGACTGTGCCGGTACCAAAAGTCGAGCGAGCGATCAGTCGTGATTCACCGGATTTCATTGCTGATTCCGGTGATCGCACTTTGTTTGTTTTTTGGATTTGGAGAGCCTGCCGTGATGGTTGTGGTGGGCGGTTTTGCGCAAGCGCTCATGCTTCCGATCATTTCGGCGGCCTCGATCTTTTTTCGGTACCGAAAACTGAACCGTCGGATCACGCCTTCAATTCTGCTCGATATCACACTTTGGATCGCCTTCGTCCTGATCACTCTGGTGGCAGTTTACGCGTTGCGCGATCAAATCATGAAATTGATCGAATCGTTTTCTGTAAAGAAGTGAGATACCTGAATAGTGCCATCGGTCCTGGGACCAGGACCGACGGCCGTTCCGGTGCTGGCCACCGTATGTTTCCCGTAATTCTGGTCGATTCGGAAATCCCTCACGGTCAAACCGTGACCAATGGAAGCGGGACCGTCGATTTGGTACAACGCCGGCACGGGAACAGTGATTTTTATTGCGAGTTCTCGAGAAGCCGCTCCGGTGTGCGCGTTTCGATTGTCGGCGGCGTTGCCGCGACGTGTCGGAAGGGCGCGAAACACGTTTGTTGAAAGTAAAAAGGCGTCCGCTCCCGGTTGTCCGGGCCCTGCGGACATCCGCCGTTTGTTTTAAGGAAAGCTGAAAATGAGTGTGGCGATTTCCGCCGTGCATGCCAGAGAAATCCTGGATAGCCGTGGCAACCCAACCGTCGAAGTCGAAGTCGAACTTGAAGATGGCACCATCGGACGTGCCGCCGTTCCCAGCGGAGCCAGCACCGGGGCTCACGAAGCTTGCGAATTGCGCGATACAAGCGACAAAAAACGTTATTTGGGTAAGGGAGTTCGCCAGGCGGTCGAAAATGCGAACGAATTTTTGGCTGACGCCATTATTGACCTGATTGTCACCGACCAGGCAGCGATCGACAGCGCTTTGATTGATGCCGACGGCACCCCTAATAAGTCACGTCTTGGTGCCAATTCAATTCTGGCTTGTTCGCTGGCGTGTGCTCACGCGGCGGCTCGTGTCAGTTTTCTGCCGCTGTTTCGTTACCTGGGTGGAGTCGGAGCGAACACGCTTCCTGTGCCGCTGATGAATATCATCAACGGGGGTGCTCACGCCAATAATGCGATCGACCTGCAGGAATTCATGATCGTTCCGGTCGGCTTCGACACGTTTCGTGAAGGCCTCAGAGCGGGAGTCGAAACATTCCACCAGCTCAAGAAAGTATTGAACGACAAGGGGATGAGCACTGCCGTCGGTGACGAAGGGGGCTTTGCGCCGAACCTCGAAAGCAATGAAGCCGCAATTCACGTCATCATGACGGCGATCGAACAGGCCGGTTATAAACCGGGCGAACAGATCAAGCTCGCTCTGGATTGCGCGTCGACGGAATTTTACGATGCAAAAACCGGTCTTTACGAGATGGACGGTAAAAAGGTCAACGCGGCAGAACTGTGCGGTATCTGGAAGACGTGGTCAGAAAAATATCCGATCTGTTCGATCGAAGACGGATTTGCCGAAGATGACTGGGATGGATGGAAGTTGCTGACGGATGCCATTGGCAGCAAGGTGCAACTGGTTGGCGACGACCTGTTCGTAACCAACACGCGCCGTCTGCGTGAAGGGATTGCCAAAGGGATTGCCAACAGCATCCTCGTCAAAGTGAACCAGATCGGAACACTCAGCGAAACCATTGATGCGGTCCAAACGGCCTACCGTCACGGTTACACGGCCGTCATGAGCCATCGATCGGGCGAAACAGAAGACACTACAATTGCTGATCTTGCAGTGGCACTGAATACTGGACAAATCAAGACCGGTTCGGCCAGCCGTACCGACCGGATTTGCAAGTACAATCAGTTGCTGAGAATTGAAGAGATCCTGGGCGCCGACGCCCGCTACGGCGGTACACTGTAAGCGACAGTTTGCGACATCGAAAAATGATTAAACCGCCAGATTCAAGGAAATCTGGCGGTTTGTTTTTCATGGGGCGACCAGCAGTGGAAAATTTGCTGTCACCTACAGTTCAGTTAGCTGCCACCGCTGCGACAGCCAACGTGTCCAGGAAACCTTTCAGTTGTTTGCTGCGGACCGGGTGCTGAAGCTTTCGGACGGCTTTCGCTTCGATCTGACGAACTCGTTCGCGGGTCACCTTGAAAATTCGTCCGACTTCTTCGAGTGTATACGTATAGCCGTCGCCAAGACCGTAACGCAGCTTGATGATTTCGCGTTCGCGATACGTCAGGGTCTTCAGAACGATGTCGATCTTGTCTTTCAACATCTCTTGAGTTGCCGAATTGACCGGACTTTCGGTCCCTTCGTCTTCGATGAAATCACCGAAGTAGCTGTCTTCGCTCTCTCCGACCGGTCGATCGAGGCTGATCGGGTGTCGCGAGATCTTCAATCCCCGTCGCGTTTCTTCGAGGCTGACACCCGCCGCTTCGGCAGTCTCTTCGATGGTTGGTTCGCGTCCCTTCTCTTGCAACAGGCGTTTGCTGACCTTTCGCAACTTCGACATCGTTTCGATCATGTGTACCGGGATGCGGATTGTGCGGGCCTGATCAGCGATGGCTCGCGTGATCGCCTGACGAATCCACCATGTCGCGTAAGTCGAGAACTTGTATCCACGTCGGTATTCGTATTTGTCGACGGCACGCATCAGCCCTGTATTTCCTTCCTGAATCAGGTCGAGAAAGCTGAGGCCGCGGTTGCGATATTTTTTGGCAATCGAAACGACAAGCCGCAGATTGCCGCCTGACAGTTCCCGCATTGATTGCTCGTACGATCCGAATCGTTCGCGAACGTCGTCCAGGCGTTGCCGCAATGTGTCGGGTGTTTCGAGTGTCATTTGCATCAGGTCATGCAATTCTTTCTGAAGGTTTGCTCGTTCGTCACGAGCCGACTTCAGATTCTTCATGCATTCAATCTGACGCTGAAGATTATCCATGCGATTCGAAATCTGTTCGAGTCGACGCATCGTCGGTTGCAGTCGCTGCGTTCGCAGACTGAGTTCCTCGAGCAGCGTGACCATCTTGCGTCGACGACCGGCGAGTCGCCCCTGAGCCGCTTTGACTTCTGCGGCAGGGGTTCCGGGCGCAATCACCAGTTCAAAATCTTCAACACTCTTTTCGCGAAGAATGTCGAGCGTGCGAAGATTATGCGGCATGCGACCGAGAATCTGATTCTTTTCGAGTCCTTCCGTCACCGAGACCTTGATCGTCCGATCGAACGGAAGTTCGCCGCAGTTGACTTTCTTAAGAATATCGATCGACTGCTTGAGCGCATAATCGCTTTCGAGCAGATGGCGGCGGAACCGCTTGCGCGTGATTTCAATCTTCTTGGCCAGCGAGATTTCCTGTTCGCGGGTCAGCAGCGGAATTTCGCCCATCTGGGTCAGATACATCCGCACGGGATCATCAATCTTGCGCGACTTGTCTTCTGCCTTCATTGGCTTGGCTTTTATCACGCGGCGCTTCAGAAAAACTTCCGGTGTCATGGGAAGCCGCTCGTCGGCGACGATTTGCAAGCCAAGTTCATCCAGCGACATCAGGAGGTTGTCGAGTTTGTCGGGATTGACGGCTTCGTCGGGCAAGTAGGAATTGACTTGCGAGAAGGTCAGGAACCCCTGATGTCGCCCCAACTCGATCAACTGGTTCAAACTCGAATCAAGTCTGTACACTTGCATCTCCTCTGTAGAGCACTGAGAACCGTGTAAATCTTACCGAGGTCGTAAAGTAAACCTGGCATTTTTTCAATCGCGTTTAATTCAACGCTGTCATTTTGCAGTACTGTTACTTTGCCGTACGTTCGCGATGGAATCGGGCCGCTTGTTCCAAAACCGTGCGAGTTTCTGTCGTTAACTTTGCTGTCTCTAACGGACTTTCAACCAGGAGACTTTTGGATGCCTGATGCGCGTCGACATTTCGGCGCCAGCAGATTCGGTCGATCACCCGGCCAAGGGACTCGTCCGCAGATTCCGTGCCCAATGTCCTGGCATCGGTCAACGATTTTGTGATCTCGCGGTGACGAGCCTGATCTTCAATCCACACGACAAGCCGTTTCCGCTGCGGGCACTCGACGCGCGACAGCAGCTTCCCGAAAGTTGGCTCAGTCCCTTCATCCTGCATGTCAAACCAGTGTCCCAGGAGATTTTTCAAAGATTCCTGGCGAAAATCATCAAATCCGATTCTGGCTCGCACGCTGTTTGTCTTCTCCGGGTGTGTGAAGAGTAATTGAAGTAATTCGCACTCCAGCAGATCGTCTCCATTAGCAGAACGCTGGAGTGAATCGATGGCTCGTTGCACTTGTCCCTGCCCTTCGTCGTCACTTGGCGCACCTGCGGTGACTTTTCGCTCTGACGAGCCTCGCGGCTGTACCTGCTGTTGGCCACGAAGCTGTTTCAAGCGACGGCGTACGTCCTGTTCCGACAACCCCAACCGCAGGGGTAACCGCCCCAGCAACAAATCTTCTTTCATCGAGTTCGCGATCCCAGGCGACAAAGTCAGCAGTTTCAGCATCCCGTCGAGCAATCGCTGCCGCCCGTCGAGAGTTGTTGTGCCAAAGCGTTTTGTCAGCAAAAGCAATTGATACTCAAAAGCCTCCGGTGCTTCTTCTGCAAGTGCCAACAGTGAATCGCCACCTCGCTGATCGACGTACTCGTCAGGGTCAAGCCCGTCGGGGACCGTCAGAATTCGCAGATCGACTTCTTGAGCCAGAAATCGGGGGATTGCCTTTTCTGCCGCGTCGATACCGGCCCGATCACCGTCAAAAATCAGTACCACTTTCCTCGCCAGGCGTTTCAAAACCGTAACGTGTGATTCAGTCAGTGCTGTTCCCAATGTCGCGACGGCGTTGTGAATCCCCCCTTGATGAGCCTTCACGCAATCGGCATACCCCTCCATGACCATCACGGTTCCTGTTCGCTTGATGGCGTCGCGAGCGACATCCAGCGCATAACAAATGCGACTTTTTGAGAAAACAGGGGTTTCAGAACTGTTCAGGTACTTGGCGTCGACCTTGCTTGTGGAATCGGGAAGAATACGTCCCCCAAAAGCAACAGTACGACCGCGTTCGTCGTGAATCGGAAACATGACCCGATCAATGAACTGATCATAAAAACCGGTATGACCGTCCCGTTCTTTGGCCAATGAGGCCCTGACCAAAAGTTCGGCATCGAATCGGCCTTTGGCTCGTTGCAACAACCAATCCCAACTGTCGGGGTGAAATCCAAGTTTGAATTTCGAGATCGTCGCCTGATTGAAGCCGCGACTTTGAAGATAGTTGCGAGCCCGTTCGGCGATCGCCGTCGTCAGCAGGCACTGATGGAATTCATTTTCGGCCCATTCGAGTGCGTCGTAAAGGTGTGGCTTGTCTTTAGGCTCGTCCGGGCCGCGACGCAATGTTTGCGGAAGTTCAAGCCCCGCTCGTTTGGCCAGCATTTCAAGAGTTTCGCGAAAATTGATCGCATCCTTTTCCATGACGTAAGAAAAGCAATCCCCCCCCTTTTGACAGGACCAGCATTTATACGTCTGTCGCTCGGGGTTGACCGAAAATGACGGATTGTGATCGTCGTGAAACGGACACAGCCCTTTGAACACCCGTCCGTTCGGGTGGAGGTCGACATTCTCTCCGATCAGGCGCACGATATCGGTTCGTGACCGCACGATTTCCTTGAATTCATCGGAGGAAACACCGGAGACCATCGTCATCCACAAATCCTTATTCCTGGCGTTTCGGTGATTTGCAATCCACACAACGTAAAATCAGCTTTCAGGCGAACTGAAAGGAAGTTACGAAAAGCGAAAGAAACCGCACTGTCCAGACGTTCAAACGAAAAATCGGAGCTGAATGACGTCGTTGTCGACCGGACAGAATCCCGGTTGAGATCGCCCACGCATATCATCAGGCCAAATCACTGCCGATGATAAAATACGGTGCGTTGAGTGTTCGAATCAAACCGCTGTGGTCGAGGCGTGGGCACGCCGGTTGATTGACCAAAACGAAGCGGAGAATCGACACCGTCCGTTGGATTGTAACTTCGGATTCACTCCGGTCAAGGACGGCACGCTGGCCACAGAAGCAAGTTAGCAAGAAACCGATTAGCTCCTGGCTGAGGAACAAAGAAATCCCGGGTTTGATTCACGCTTGCAGAGAGTCGCCGCCCTTACAGGCAACGCCCTGAAGGATTTTATTTCAGACGCTTTTCGTAAAAATCACATTGAGGCTTAACTTCTCGTTGTGCGTGAGTTTGCGGATTTTCGGTTCGTGCGTTTTGCCCTGGCAACGCCACTATTCCGATTGGCGGCACTGGCGCCATCGGGTTCGGGATTCGTCCGGGGAAAATTCCTGAGGCATTTTGTGAAAGATTTTGGCCTCCCGTTCGTGTATAGAATGTCTTGTGGGAGACTGACTTAAATGCCTCATGTTCCTGAAACTCGCGCCAGTTTGATCTTGCGTCTGCCTTCGGCAGCAGACGCGGTCGCGTGGCGAGAATTCGTTTCGATTTACGAACCATTCGTTTATCGGTTCGCTCGTCGGGGCGGGTTGCAGGATGCTGATGCCCGGGAACTGGTCCAGAATGTCATGCTGGCAGTCGCGCGTGCTGTTGGACGGTGGCGACCGGACAGCAATCGGGGCAAGTTTCGGACGTGGCTGTTCCGAATCGCTCGTAATCAATTAGTCGATGTACTGCGGAAACTGCGAAAGCAAACAAACGCGCGGGGCGGTACGACGATGATTGGCATGCTGGAACAGTACTCAACGGGCGAAGGTCGCGTAGAAAATGACTTGCTAATGTCGCATCGCCGCGAACTGTTTCGCTGGGCGGCCGACCGCGTCAGGCCAGATGTTGCACTGTCGACCTGGGAGGCATTCTGGCTGACATCGGTCGATGATCGTCCGGTGGCCGAAGTGGCTGGTACGCTTGGATTATCAATTGGAGCGGTCTACATCGCTCGCAGTCGGGTCCTGGCGAGATTGCGCAGCGTCGTCCGTGACTGGGAGGGTGATGATGTTTTGTAGCGATGCTCGCCTGGAACGATTACTCGTCGCAGAAGAATCGAGCGGCGACTACAAGTCGATTTCCGTTCACGTTGAAGCCTGCCCTCGATGCCAGCAGCGATTGCTCGAGTTATCCGGCGACAAAAAGTTGCAGGTCGAGGTTCGTGATACGCTGCAAGGGCACGACGAGACCGAGCCCTACACTTTCGCGAGCGCCTCATCGATTTCCATTGCAATCGAGGCGGGAGCGGGTGATGAATCCGGTGCCGAGTGTGAGCCGATTTCGCTCGATTTCCTGACCGCACCGAGTCACCCGGAAATGCTGGGTCGAATCGGTCGGTACGATGTCGAGCGAGTCATTGGTTCCGGAGGCATGGGAATCGTCCTGAAAGGATTTGACACCGAATTGCATCGTGTTGTCGCGATCAAGGTGCTCAAGCCGCATCTCGCTCATATTGGTGCAGCTCGTCACCGATTTGCTCGCGAAGCCCAATCGGCCGCGGCCGTCGTTCATGAACACGTGATT
>JANXOO010001106.1 GCA_025353525.1 Schlesneria sp.
CATCACGTGCGGTAGAAAAAGCGATTTCATTGTTCCAAGGGCCTCCGAAGGCTCCGACCCTGGCTATGGGACTGTATGGTCCGTTGGACCGAAAGACAGTTTGCCGCGCTGCTCGATTTCCCCAGTCGAAATCCCGACGAATTCAGAATTCGCCAGCGACGTGCTCAAGACTGATTGCCGCAACGCAGAAATTGTGATCAGAACTCCGGGCCAAAATGCGACCCGGAGTGACTCGACGATTTTCCCTTGTTCCGATTTCCTCGATCGTCTGTTCGAAGAATCACGAGATCGACACACCCGGTTCACCGGGTTCTTAAGATGCCGGCGGCGATTCGGCGGGTGCGTCCGGATCATGAGCAATCAGGACGGGACGGCGTACAGCGGGTGCCATCGCAACAGGGACAGGCACATCAGGAGCATTGACACCCGACGCAGCCGCGACAGGCGTTGAAACCTTTTCAATCGGTTCGGTGTTGATTGTGGCATGCAGGATTTTGAGCTGAATGTTGATTTTCAGTCCGTCGCACCGTTGATGGATGATCTCGGGAAGTCCGCTGAACAACAGCGATGAATTCTCTTGAGTATAATAGCCGCCGATCATGCTGATCAGCCCCAGCAGATCGCTGCAAAGGCTCAGATAAAGCAGGTGATCCCGGCGGAGTTTCGGATCGGTCACTCCGAGGACATCCTTTGAACTCTGGTGGATGCTGATCAGGCTGACGAGTGAATTGAGTTCGTGAAACCGTTTGCGGTAGGCCATCATTTCCAATCCTGTAAGGGCCAGGAACGCCAGGACGAGATTGATGATAATTCCCAGAAACGCATCAACACCCTGAAACAGTTCGCTCGTTTCACCGAGGGTCGGCTCGTAGCGGCCAGATGACATCGAAATCATCTCACCGTCCAGCAGATGGATGGCGGAGGCCAGCATTCTCGGCGTTAACCGCGGTGATGCGATCAGATACGTGGAAACAGTATAGGTCTCGATCGGCTCGGACGGAAATCGCGGGAAGCTGCGAAGGTATCCTGCGGGGACCGTATGAGGATGCAGATATTCCTGCCTCGAAACGCGGGCGCCCAGGTCGGGTGAGGCGAGTCGAAAACCCAGGTCTGCCAGCCGTTCTGAAGCGGTCAACGTTTGCGCATCCGACGGATCCTTGACGACGAATGCGGCGTCAATATCGTCCGGCAGGCGGTAGTCTGCTTCTTTGGACAATCGATTCCAGTCGTGAACGAATTCGACGTTGGATTCGATCTGCCATGCGGCGACGAATGCTTTCGCCACAGAATGACTTCCCGCTCCTTCAATCGAAGTGAGAATTCGACGTACGGCACCGAGATCAGGCACGGTCGAGCGAACAAACCACAGGACGATTTCCGGATTGGGGGTTTCGATCCTCGGCAATTTCGCAGGTATCTCGACCCCTCC
>JANXOO010000223.1 GCA_025353525.1 Schlesneria sp.
CTGTCGGTTTCGCGCGGATCGGATCTATTGATAGTATAGCGCGTCAAGAGGGCATTCGGGTTGCCGCATGTGGCAAACTGCAATTTGTCCCGGCGTTTTATCGATCGGTTCCGGGCGATCGGTTCCGGGCGATCGGTTCCGGGCGAGCAGTGCAGGGAAAGGATTCCCGAATGAACGAGCGTGTCAAAGACGAAAAGCATTCATCGCTTGTCGCACCCGCGAACGAGGTTGTGCGTACCGATTCGTACGGGATCGGGATTCGTATTGATGCCGGACACACGGAATTCAAAAACCCGGAACCACGCGAGATCGATTGGCCATCGCTGGAACATTTCGTTCCCAATCGTGCCGCAGAGCCTGCTGTAACTCAACCGCGCACTGAAGTTCCGGTGACGCAGCCGGAATTGAATCGCAATCCTGCGGAATCTTTTCGAGCGGAACCGATGCGTTCCGATATCACTTTTCTCGACCAGGTCAGCCAGTTAACGCGACAGGCCCATCTGGAACTCCAATCGGAAAAGGATCGACTTGAACAACGATCCCAGTCACTTCGGACTCAGGAAGCAAGTCTTGAAGAAATTCGGCACCAGCACCGCCATCGCGTTGCGAGCGAGCAATCGCAACTGGATGCTCGCAAAATTCAGCTTCAAAAGAACGAAACGTCACTCAACGAACGTCAGATCGAGTTCGATCTGCGATCGCGGAAACTTGAATCCGAACGCGAATCCATCAGTTTGCTCCGGACGGAATTCGAACAGCGAAAGCAGAGTTTGCGGGATGAAATCCTGCTGGAATTGCAGATCGAGCGGAGTGAACTCGATCGGTCGAAGTCGGCATTCCAGCAAGAGCAGGAACGTGTTCGGTTATTGTCCGTCAGCCTTCAACAACAACTCGCGGAACTCGATGTCCAGAATCAAAAGTCACTTCAGTCCGAACGCGAACAGCTTTGGCAATCGTTAACAAACGAGTGGGAACAGCGAAAGGCGGCGTTTCAGCAGGAACGTGACGCCTGGATGAAGTCTCGGGAATTTGAAAAAAGTGAACTCGATCGCGAAAAAGCGATGTTCGAGTCAGGCACTCGAAGCGCCAATACAGAATTCGTGGCTGCGAGAGAATCACTCGCACAGGAACTGAAAGAGCTTCGCGAACGAGAATCACAACAATTGCACTCGGAACGAATCGAGTGGCAGCAGACTCGCGATCAGGAAGAAACTGCACTGCTCGGTCGACGAGACGCATGGGAAGCGACGCATCGGCAGGAGGTCGCAGAATTCGATGCCGCGAGAGAAATTCTCGATCGCGAACTGGCGACCGCCCGGGACCAGCACCAGTCAACCCTGGACGCCGAGCGGAAAGAGTGGGACAACACCCGACAACAGGAACTGTCGCTGCTCGAACTTGAACGAACCCGTCAGCGAGAAGAGCTTCAACGTGAAATCGCAGTCACTGGCGAACGCCATGCACGCGAACTGGCAGCAGAACGCACCGAATGGCAACAACTCCGGCATCGCGACGAATCGTCACTCGAAGTGCGTCGGTCCGAGCAGATCGCCGCGAGTTTGTCGCTCGAAAACGAATTCCTTTCTGCGCGTGAAAAGCACACTGAAACTCTCGACGTAGAACGTGACGAATGGGAGCGGACAAAAGCCCGTGAACAAGCCGAGCTTGATGCCGGGAAAGCCGAGTGGCTCGCGTCGCTCGATATGAGATTGAATGACGCTCTTGAAGCGCAAGAGCGAGAATGCACAGCACTGCGCGAACGGCACGCGGCGACGCTGGCTGCTGAACAGCGAGAATGGGAAGAACAACGGAATCGGGACCATGAAACGCTCGAAGCACAACAGACCGAATTGCTTCGCGAGCGAACGTTGATCGAGAACAGGATTCGCTTTCAGCAAGAACATCTCGATAAATCGCGATTTGAATTCGAACTGGTTCAGAATGAGCACCGTCGTGAGCATCAAATCGAACGGCAGCGACTGGAAGAAGCCGGCATGCTGATGATTCGCCGACTGCGTCAGATCGATCTGTATCGCTCGTCGATCGACGCCAGAGAAAAATCACTTGATCGTGAGCACGAAGTTTTCAATCGTACGCGAAAGGCAATTTCGAGTTCGGCGGATCTTGATCGGACCAGTTTCCAGGCGGAAAAACACGCATGGGAACAGGAACGCCAAATGCAACAGGCAGAAATGCGCAGGCAGCAAGACGCTTTGGTTGCCCGTGGAGACAGCCTCGAAAGTCGCCGCATACGACTCGACAAATTGCGAGCAGAACTCGAAGAAACGCATCGAGCCACGCTGGAAATGAGACTGGCCGTGGAAGAGGCATGGGCGCAGTTGACTCAAACCGCCGGTCAGGACGATGCGCGTCAGCGCGTCGAGCAGGTCCGCCAGACGCTGGTCGGATACTATGAGCAGATGCACCAGACACTGACGGAGCAACGTCGGGAACATGTCGATGCGCAGTCCAAGTTCGAGCGGCAACGATCAGAGTTTGCCGATGAACGACAGAAGCTCACCTCATGGTTTTCATCCCGCGATGAAGAACTTCGAGCGGGTGAAGAACGACTGCGATTGGCCGCGATCGATGCGTCTTCACATCACACGAAATGGCTTGCCGCACGCGATCGCTGGTTGCTTGAAAAGACCGATGCCGAGCAATTGATCCGCAGATTGCTCGCGTCGCTCGGCGAAAATAACCGCGATCAATCGAGTGAACTCGACAGTATTCCGGGGATGGACGATCCCGATGCCGGTCGGAATACGACGCGTTCTGTGATTGCCATGTGAGGTTGATGGCCGTTTTTTTATGGCGGATGTCGACGCGCATTTCAGGGTCAACATGCAGCACGTAAATCGAGGGAGCGAGCTTTCATGTCCGACCTGATTTCACCCGATTGCGACATGAATTCGAACGCGCCCGAATCGCCGGAACCGGATAACAACGTCGAGGCCTTTGACGAATTATCAATGGATGAATTGAATGAATGGGGTGGCAGCGATCTGGAAGCGGCCTACCTGAAGGCGCTTTCCGCGCTCGATGCATCCGAGTCCGAAATGCCCGACGAATCGCCAGTCGATACCGTCGAATTCAAAGCAGATGACAATTCCGCGACAAATCCGGACACGAAATCGCCGCTCGAAACTGCGATGAAAGCATCAAACCGGCCCGCTTTGCATCAGTCCGTTCCGGATTCCGTGATCGCGCGGACGACCGA
>JANXOO010001245.1 GCA_025353525.1 Schlesneria sp.
GATTGCCAGGGAGAGTTGTCGCTCGAAAAATCTGCTTTCATCGGAAATCAAAGTCAGCGAATCACACTGACTTCTGATCGGGGCGAAATCGGTATCGAAAACCGGGGTCTCAACCGATGGGGAATGAACTTTATCGCCGAACGGCCTTACGAAGGATTCGTGTGGGTCAAATCTGATCGCGATACAAAACTCAACATTGCACTTGAAGACCGAACGGGGACTCGTTCGTTGGCACAGATGCAACTGCAAGTCCATTCAGGGGACTGGCGGAAGCTGGACTTCCAGTTGACGCCGTCGCACTCCGATTCACAGGGGCGACTGGCGATCACATTGAAGCATCCGGGATCCGTCGTGATCGGACACGTCTTTCTTCAGCCAGGCGAATGGGGCCGATTCAAGGGGTTACCCATTCGCCGCGATGTCAGCGAGGCTCTGGTCGGTCACGGATTAACCGTCCTGAGGTACGGGGGTTCGATGGTCAATTGCCCCGAATACCGCTGGAAACAGATGATCGGACCACGCGATCGGCGTCCTCCCTATAAGGGAACGTGGTACCCCCAATCGACCAATGGTTGGGGAATCATCGACTTCCTGAGCTTCTGCGAGGCGGCTGGGTTCCTGGGTATCCCGGATCTCAGCATTGATGAGACGCCGCAGGACGTGGCTGATTTTGTCGAGTACGTTAATGGCTCGGCAGACAGCGAATGGGGGCAACGTCGCGCAGCCGACGGGCATCCGGCTCCCTTTCAGCTTAAATATATTCAGCTCGGCAATGAAGAGGCGATTAACGAAGCCTACCGAAAAAAGTTTGAACCGCTCGTAGAAGCGATCTGGAGCCGTGACCCCGAAATCATCCCGGTCGTCGGGGACTTCGCCTACGGAAAGCCGATCGAAGATCCGTGGAATTTTCCGGGAGCTCCGAGCATCAACAGTCTGGTGGCTCACCAGCAGATTCTTGATTTTGCCAAACGGCACGACAAACCGGTCTGGTTCGACGTTCACATCTGGAACGACGGCTTGCGCGACGCAGATCCGCAGATCGAAATCCTTGGTGGATTCATCGATTGGCTTGGGAAACTGAGTCCCGGTGCCGATTTCCGCGTCTGTGTGTTTGAAGAGAATGCCAACAATCACCTGTGGCGTCGTGGTCTCGCACACGCCCGGACTGTCAACCGTCTTCAGCGGTTCGGCAACAAAGTGCCGATCGTCTGTGCCGCCAATTGCCTGCAGCCCGACGGCCAAAATGACAACGGTTGGGATCAGGGACTGGTCTTTCTGTCGCCCTCACGTGTCTGGTCACAATCGTCGGCATACGTCACACAAATGATTTCAACAAACGATCTTCCGCGATGCGTCGAGGCCGTGTGCCAGAGTCCGAACGACGCGTTGGATGTCACCGCCCGACAGAGCGACGACGGAAAGATTCTGGGACTGCAAGTCGTGAATTCCGACAGCCAGCCACGCACGACAAGACTGAGAATCACCGGACGGGAATATCAGAATCCGATCGTCAGAATCTCACAAATCTTTGGACACCCGGACGATCGCAATACAGAATCCGATCCGCAACGAATCGTCTCTCACAACAAGGAATGGCGACCGATGAATGACGACAACGGTGCAATTTACGTCTTTCCGCCCTACTCGTTCTCCGTATTGCGATTCGAATAATTGGCCTCCGATTCAGGTTTGATGGCGTTCGCCAGAATAACGGGAGATAAGATCGGGTTCGCAAATTTCGATTCATGCGATCGGGGTTAAACCGGACGTCGGACCATATTGCAACTGCGTGTTGAATGAATGACAATTGCGACTCACCCCCGATTCGAAGCGGCGCACACGTTCAGTACGATGTCGCCGGTCGACGCCGCAAATTCAATTCCTCGGAAAAGTCAAAGACAAAACCAAAGGTCGTGGAGTCGCCCGATGTATCCGCAACGACGTTTCCCGGCGATCCTGTTAACAATCCTTGCGTCGGCTTTTTTCCTGGCAGTTGAAGCGATTGATGCGAAGTCTGCCGAGACAGAAAAAATTCAACTCGCCATTAGTCGGGGACAGCAGTTTCTGTTGGGTCAACCCCTGTTAGGCCCTCAGGGATCGATCGCTTCGTTGTCGCTCGTGAAGTCGGGGATTGACAAGCAGACTCCGGCAATCCAGCTCTGTGTGCAAGACACACTCGCCAAAATCCAGAGTGGCGTCTATCGCCCAAAGGCGCAGCATATTTATGAAACCGGAATCGATTTGATGTTGCTCGAAGCGATCGACAGCGAGCTTTATCGTCCTCAGATCGAGTCGATCACTCAGCATCTGATCATATCGCAGCGACCCAACGGTAGCTGGTTTTACGATTTTCAAATTGAGCCCGATTGTGGTGACACCAGCATCACTCAGTACGCAATCCTGGGTCTGTGGGCCGCCTACCGGGCCGGAGTCGAGGTTCCGATCGATGTGTGGGAAAAAGCAGCACGCTGGCATTTTTCCACACAAATGAGTGACGGTGGATTCGCCTACAAACCTTACAAAACCAAACTCTACGACATCCCGTCTCATCACGTTTCCAGCGACACAATGGCGGCGGCAGGGACGAATAATTTGCTGATTATTCGCCGTGTCCTGTTCGGCGATGTCGATCAGGATATCGCTGTCGTGCCCACTGATACCAAACGCCGCTTCGGGGTTTTGGAAAAGTTTGCTGAAGAGAGAACACAGAAGAAACCTGCAGGTCCGGCGGTCGCAACGATCCCTGTCAGGGAATTCGACAAATCGATTAAAGACGGATTCAAATGGACGACCTCTCACTATGGGAAGCGGAGTCCCATCATTCAACAATACTTTTGCTATTACTACTACAGCATTGAACGGGTTGCGGCGCTAATGGATATCGACCGATTCGAATCGCACGACTGGTATGATGACGGAGCAAAAGAGCTGCTGCGTCTCCAGTCAGAAGATGGCAGCTGGAAAGATGACTGTACACCGATACCAGCCACGGCGCTGGCCTTGATGTTTTTATCGAAAGCCACCACGACAATTGTCACGCCGAAGAAGCGGATCAGCCTGGTCGGCGGTGGATTGCAAATCGGCGGGCGAGGATTGCCAAAGGAGCTGGGGGCGATCAACGTCAACGAGGGTATTGTGTCCGCTCGCAAACTCGTCGGCTCGGTCGACCGCCTTCTGATTGAATTGGAACAAGCGGCCGACGCAAAGGTCGAAGACATTCAGGAGGCTGTCGTTGAAGCGATCCAGTCGGATCGCATCGAAGCCCTCGTCGGTCAGGTCGAACCATTGCGCAAGCTTGCAGCGGACAAACGGGTTGAAGTTCGACGAACCGCGTTTTGGGCGCTGGGCCGGTCAGGTGATATTTCGGTGGCACCTGATCTGATTCGTGGCCTGGAAGACGTGGACCAGACCGTGATGCGTGAAGCCAGCCTCGCTCTGTGTGTGCTCAGCCGACGGCCCGACGGTTGCGGACAACCGATCGATCCCCTGGACGATTCTCAAATGAATCTCAATGAAGACTCCACTGACGAAATGCGTAAAGCCCGAATTCAGGAATGGTCTGACGAATCGACAAAACGCTGGAAAGAATGGTATCTGAAGATCCGCCCTTACGACGAACGGGATGACAGGTTGTCATTGAAAAAGACCGCCAAATAGTTGTACTTTTGTTCCCGTGATTCGCTGATGCCGCTGAAATCACGGGTGTTGTCAGGTACTGCCAGGGCAAAAAGGTTTTCGATTGCGCCTTATTATCGCATTGACCGTCTGGCTTGCTGCATTTGTTGCATGGTGCGAAGTTCCTGTCCGACCTGTCAGCGACGCAGAACTTTCCGGGCTGACCGAAACCGGGCGCAAGTACTACCGGCCAGACTCCGATCTTCAGATACCATTCTTTCCAGCGTTTTGTCGATTCGTCAGACCATTCCTGAATTCGGGCTTTACGCATTTCGTCAGTGGAGTCTTCATTGAGATTCATTTGAGAATCGTCCAGGGGATCGATCGG
>JANXOO010001271.1 GCA_025353525.1 Schlesneria sp.
AAGCAAAAGAAAGCCGAAGACGCAGTCGCACTGTGCGAGATTGGCAAACTGCATTTTCCATATGAAAGCGACTGGTGGAAAGGGATTGCCGCCGCATCGAAGTTGAGCGGAGCGGTTGAATCGCGTCGTGCCGCACTGGAAACACTGGTACAAATCGAAGCGGATGACCCTGCCCCGAGAAAAGCGCTGGCCGAACTTTCACTGTCTGAAGGGAAATTTGATGAAGCGTACAAATTCGCCAAACTGACACTGCATATCGATGTTCTGGACGCTGACATTCATCGGATTCTGGCAGAAGCCTGCACCGGAAAACAGGAGTTCGACCGAGCGATCAGCGAATTCGAAGTCGCATTGGAATTGAAGCCGAAAGATATCGCCAGCCAACTCGGTCTGGCCGAAGCGTACATCGCCACCGATCGAAAAAAGGAGGCCAAAAAGCTGGTGGATGACGTTCTGCAGCGGGAACCAGGCAACGAACGAGCCAACCGCTTGAGCGACACACTGAAGGGAACCTGACCCGAATCGTTCTGTCATCCGTCATCCGGAACAGGTGTTTTCCAGCAAAGCCAAATCTGAAAACGCATTAAAATGCAAAGCTGTCACGGAGGATCAGATCATGGACAATTGCCGCAAGCCGCTGACATGCCAGTGGATTTCTCCACGGCGCATCGTCAAAAGGAGAAAGCTAACCCCAGAAACACAGAGGCATACAGAGAGAGCATGAGTGCAAACGGCCTTCGCCCTTGATCGCATTTCTCATTGCGTTCTCGTTGCCTCTGTGTCTTGTGGTGAAAAAACTTCGTATTTCTCTGCAGCATTTCGTCGAAAGATGAAGCGAAAGATCGGCGCATGAACAATTGTCGCAAGTCGCTGATGTCGGGGACATCCCCGAGCGATTCAGTCAGTTTCAGCCAAAATGGTTCCGACAGTAAATGATGCTCCAGTTCCAAACCGACAAGACGATCAGTATTCGAATCGGCGGTCGCTCCGGAAAACCCGGCGGGCAAATCTTTCAAGGCTCTGAGGATTTACTGACTGCCGTTGATAACTGGGATCAGTCTCTGATCGCATGAGTCGCTCAATTGGATAGAGCATCGGACTTCGGAATTATTTCGGGATTTTCTCTTGTCTCCGAATCTCTCTACACCTTGGCGAAAAGCCCAACCGTCGCGTTTTTTACGCCCGGCATCGAAGCGTTAACACGGCCCATACATCAAGGCGATCTGCAGCGATAGAAAAGTCGTTCGAGTTTCGAGTGCTGACAATAGTAAATACGTTCTGAACCTTCACGGGCGACTCGTCATTCTCGACAAAAGTAACACGATCGTCGCCGTTC
>JANXOO010001272.1 GCA_025353525.1 Schlesneria sp.
TGTCCCAACGAATGTACGAAGTTTTCGAGTTCGACGGGACGTGGTTCGACCAGTTGCACGAACTGCAAATCGAACGGATCCTCGAAAGCCCACAGTGGCGACGAGCGTTACGATCACCTTGACCCGATAAAACCCGGGTCGTACGAGTCAACTTCGTGCGGCCCGCGTTACCCGGCAAGTGTTTTTTTGCTCGCGGTCCGGAATGATGCTTTGTTTCCGTTTCCGCGAATGAAGGTCAGTCGATCTGCTGCTTCGCGGTATTGAACGTCTGACGCTATCATTCCCCGCATGTACGCTCTGATTGTTTCATTCGACTCGCTCGCAACCAACTCGATCGGCTGTTATGGCAACGAGTGGATCGAGACGCCGCATCTCGATCGCCTTGCGGCAACAGGAGCCATCTTTGATCGGTCGTTTGTCGATTCGATTGGATCGCAAGCAGGAATGGCGTGGTCGAACGGTCGGCATCCGTTGTCTGCGTCGCAGGATTTCAGCTCGAATTCGCTGGGCCATTTATTGAAGTCGAGCGGAGTCCAGGCCCAATTGATTGCAGCCGGTTCGTTACAACCATGGCAGCAGGCAGCCGATTTTCACAAAGTCAGTCGTGTACAGGGAAACGATGGACCCGATGCGAAACCTGACGAGATCCCGTTCGCACAAGTTGTCCGGGAGGGTATTTCGGCGTTGAACGAGTCCCCGTCAGGAGGGGGAGACCGCCTGTTGTGGTTACACGCCGGGTGCCCGGGTGCTCCACCAGCAGGTTTTGATGAACTCTATTTCGAGGATTTTGAAGAGCGCGGCCAGCAGATCGCAGAGTTGCCTGACGAAGCCCGTGTCCGACACCCGGCCGTCTATGCCGGCTCTGTTTCGCTCCTGGATCATTGGCTGGGAGAATTGATTGCCAGTGTCGAAACGGCTTCGTCGCTCGAGCCTTTGTTGCTGATCGTGACGGCAGCCAGCGGATTTCTCTGGCAAGAGATCATCTCGCCAACCCCGGACGCGCCATCGATACAATATTCACCTCCAGGCGATCAACTCGCACGCACGCCGATGCTGCTCAAGGTGTACGGCGACGCTCGGTCGGCGGAGATTGTCAGCCTCAGGTCAGATCGTTTTGTCCAGGCCTGCGATCTCGTTCCCACGTTGATTGACTGGTTTGGAAAGGCCGGGGCGACCGGTTCACTTCCGTTGGAAGGTCGCAGCTTGTTACGGGAATTGATCGACGACGGACCAGGTCGCCCGTTCGTTTTGTACGGCGACGGACGTTTCATGAACGCCGTTCGAACTCCGGAATGGTTATGCGTTCAGGATTGTTCACCAGACTTTCCTCCGGGTTTGTCGTCACCAGATCGCGCATCGTTATTATCGCTCTACGTGAAGCCGGAAGATGTCTGGGAAGTCAACAATGTTGCGTCCCAGCAACCCGAAATCGTCGACGAACTGATGCGGCTGATGGCGGAAGTGAATCAGGGACCCGAAAACCCGGGTTGATACCTCTCGCATGACGAATGAATGTCGCATGACGAATGAATGCGAGCAGTATATGATATCGAGTCATGCATGAACGATGTCTGCTCGAAGGAATACCTCTGTGAATCTGAAGGAATACATTCGTAACGTGCCCGATTTTCCGAAGCCGGGTATCGTGTTTCGCGATATCACGCCGCTTCTCTCTGCTCCCAAGGCGTTTCGGTACGCAATCCACCAGTTTGCGGACCGGTTTCGGGCCGCGAAGCCAACGGCGATTCTTGCAGCGGAATCTCGCGGGTTCATTTTTGCTGCACCGCTGGCGCTCGAACTGGGTGCGGCATTTGTTCCCGTTCGCAAGCCGGGAAAGCTTCCGTTTGAAACTCGCAAGTTCGAGTACGATCTCGAATACGGCAGCGATTCTCTGGAAATGCACGTCGATGCCGTCGAACCGGGCAGTCGAGTATTGCTGGTCGACGACCTGCTTGCGACGGGTGGCACGATCGAAGCGTGCCTGAAACTGGCGGAAGGGAGCCGTGCGGAAGTGGTTGGATGCGCTTTCCTGATTGAATTGACGTTCCTCAACGGCCGCAATCGCCTCAAGAACCACGATGTCTTCAGCTTGATGAAATATGACGGCGAATCGTGACCTGCCGCAAAAGGTTGAATTCCGAGTGTCGCATCATTTTGTAAACCCGATCCGGAAAAGTTACGATGCTCACCGAACCGACCGCACCACTTGAAATCGCCCCCGCTCCGACAGAAGTCGGCAGCTATTTCATCTCCAACTATCCACCGTTTTCGTTGTGGAATCGCGAGTCCGTTCCCGAGATACGTTCTGCGTTCGCGTCCGAACCCGATCGGTCGGTCCCGATGGGTTTGTATCTGCATATTCCATTTTGCCGTAAGCGTTGCAAGTTCTGCTATTTTCGCGTCTATACGAATCAGAACGCGAACGCGATTGCACGCTATGTCGAAGCACTCGCGAAAGAGGTGGAACTGCTCGGACGTGAACCGGCGGTACCGGGCCGCGATCTGAAGTTCGTCTACTTCGGCGGCGGAACGCCGTCCTATCTGAGTTCCCGACAATTACGGTTTTTGCGGGATGAACTGAGTCGATCCGTCTCATGGGACAAGGCAGAAGAAGTCACGTTCGAATGCGAACCGGGAACACTCAGCCTCGAAAAGATTCAGACGTTGAAAGACATCGGAATCACACGCATATCGCTCGGCGTCGAAAACTTCAGTGATACGATCCTTGAAGAGAATGGCCGCGCTCATTTGTCGCCCGAAATCCTTCGTGCGTACGAGTGGATTCAACAGGTCGGCTTTCCGCAGGTTAACTTCGATCTGATCGCCGGGATGGTGGGTGAAACGGATGCGAACTGGGCCGATTGCATCGAAAGGGCTCGTGCTCTTCGACCCGATAACTTGACGATCTATCAAATGGAATTGCCATTCAACACCCTGATTTCGAAAGAGATGAAAGAAACCGGGATTGCATCGCCCGTCGCGAACTGGGCGACAAAACGTCGTTGGGTCGACGAGGCGATCGAAGCGTTTGCCGCCGACGGATACCGAATTTCGAGCGGAAATGAATTGGTCAGAAATCCCGCAACCGATCATTTCGTCTACCGTGATAACGTTTGGCGAGGCTGTGATCTTTTGGCCGCAGGCGTTTCATCATTCGGACATTTTCAGGGTGTTCACTACCAGAACCTTGACCAACTGGAAGATTACCTCACCACTGTAGAATCCGGCTCTCTTCCGATCAATCGGGCCCTGCGTCCGACGGCACATCAGCGATTGATTCGCGAGATGATTTTGCAAATGAAAGAAGGTCACCTTTCGGCACAACCGTTCCGTCAGAAATTTGGAGTCGATATTCTGACGGAGTTTGCGAAGCCGCTCGCGGCGCAACAGGCCAAAGGCTACTTGATGTTGAACGGCGACGAAATCAATTTGACCCGCAAAGGGATCCTGCAAGCTGACACGTTGTTGCCCGAATACTTCGAAGAACAGCACCGCGAAGTACGGTACACGTAACGCGAACGATGATTCGAACGGTGCCTCTTTAGGGACAGGTTTCAATCCCGGAGTTATGTCATTTCGCCAGGTCC
>JANXOO010000225.1 GCA_025353525.1 Schlesneria sp.
CGCACAGATCCGCATTTCGGAATGGATCAGTTTCGCTGTGATGCTGCCGCTGATGTTTGGAGTCAGCTCGATGCGAGTATTGTATCCGAGCAGAAAGTCAAGCACGGTTGGCAGTACGGCGTAAAAGCAGAAAGCGACTCCGCCCAGGAACAGTATGATGCTCATTGGCAAATAGGTATGTACGTACTTTCGTTCGTGAGGATACAAACCGGCTGCGATAAACAACCACAACTGGTAAAAAATCCAGGGACTGGCAAGAACCAGTCCGGCGATGAACGACACCTTCATGTAAGTCATGAACGCCTCCTGAACGTTCAGCGTCACCGGTTGGTCAATCTTGTCGGCGGCATGACGGAATTGACGAAACGCCTCGGATCGGACGCTCAGCTTCAGCGGCTGATCTTTCAGTTCCGAGGATGGCTCAGGAAAATTGGCGGGCGCAACCCGGTGAAACTCGGCCAGAAGATCGAAGGCCGAGACTTCGAGTTCGATTTCCCTCTTTTGAGGTTCTGTCAGACGAATGAGTTCGGCCTTGTCTTCTTCCCGAACTGAAGGAGCGAGGATCTGGTTTTTGGCCCATTCATAGAGGCTGAATCCCTTCGTATCGTCTTCCACGCGCGACATCACATTCGCCCGGCGCAACGCGGCATCGATGGGCTGCCGAATCAGGCGGACCAGTTGTTCGCCGAAGACCAGTGAAAAAGTGACTGTAATCGCCAACCCGAGTAACGCACGGATCAGATGAAAGCGAAGCACTTCGAGGTGTTCGCCGAACGACATTGTCGAATCATCGAAAAGATCTTTATCGGTGGCCATGACTTTGACTCTCTATTGGCGACAGCAGGGACCGGTGGCAAAACTCGACCAAATCCGGCGAGCGTCCACTGACAAGTTCGAGGAACCAGGCCGCAGGTTCAATCAGCGACACCCGCTTGACTGAAACGAACGGTGTCCACTCGAAACACCCCGCCAAGAAGGAACAGGGCAAGAGAGCGGTGCGAGCAGTATTCTATTCGATCAACGCCCCATGTCCAGCCGAACGTATGCTCGCATCGCCTCCGGCACAGGAAAATTGCTGGTGACTCAGAAATGGCGATGCTCTAGAATTCGGCATTCAACGGGAATCCGCTGTCAATCGATGATTTTCACCGATGGACGCTGTTTGCACCGGCTTCAGTTCGGGAATGATTTCAAAGGAGTGGCGGGGATGGCTTCGCAAAAACTTTGCCTGATCGGCGCTTTCGTGACCGCTTCAGCAATCGCAAATATCAGTCACGGTGATACTCCTCCTCCGTCGGTTGCCGATACGATGGCATACAAGCCGAGTCAGAAGGACGTTGAATACGAAACACCCAAACCCGCCGAGTTCGCCAAATGCAAGGTCGAAGTCGAGCGAAAAGGGAAGGTCAACGGCTGGATTGTCCTCGGTCCGTCGGGACAGACGCTCAGAAAATTCCTGGACACCGATGGCGTGGGAGGAATCGATCAATGGAGATATTTCAACAACGGTATCGAGGTCTATCGCGATATCGACTCGAATAACAATACCAGGATCGACCAATGCCGCTGGTTAAATTTCGGCGGCACACGTTGGGGAATCGACCAGAACGAAGACGGACACATCGATCGATGGAAGGTTCTTTCTGCCGCCGAAGCGTCCAGAGAAGCAATTCGGGCAATGACAACCGGAGACGAAGCGGCGCTCAAGGCGATCATGATCGGCGAAGACGATCTGAAATCACTTGGCGTCAATGCTCAACTTGTCACCAGACTACTTGAATCAGCCGCTGACCCTGGCAAACGAGCCAAAGCGGTGATGGCGAAGTCGAAGTCGTTGACACTTCAATCAAAATGGTCGCGATTCGATGCTCAATCGCCCAGCGCCATCCCCGCTGATGACGAGAAAGCGAATGGAGACTTGCAGGTTTATGAAAGTGCGATGGCAATTGTCGAGACGCCGGGCAAGGACAAGCAACCTCAATTTCACGCCGTCCAGATTGGCGAAATCATTCGTATTGGAGAAGTCTGGAAGCTGACACAGGTTCCAGCGCCGCTCGAACCGACCAAGGATGGCGGTGGAATCACGACGACCAACGGCGGAATCCTGATGGAGCCGATGGCGCTCGCCGGAACAGCAGCATCCGCAACCCCGGCAGGAGCGTCACCCAAGGTTGAAAAAATCATCAAGGAACTCGAAGACATCGAGCGACATATGATGGAGCCCGCTCAGACCCCGGCAAAGGTAAAGGTCTTGATGGCCAGGAGGGCCGTTTTGCTGAAAAACGCGATCGAACTGGCAGAGACCGATGAAGAGAAAATGTCACTGATGAAGCAAACCGTAGACGGCTACGCCTTCGCGGCACAGGCCGGTTCGTACCCGGATGGCGTCGACGATCTGAAAGCGATCGAAGCAGACCTCGTCAAAAGATCCCCCAAATCACCGCTGGTCCCCTATACGGCGTACCGCCTGTTGCAGGCAGAATACACTGTCAAATTGCAGGCGGCAGCCACTGAAGAAAACAAGGAAAAGCAGGCGGACATCCAGAAGACATGGTTGGAAAATCTGGAAGCCTTCGTCAAAAGATATCCTGACTCGGATGATGCCGATGATGCGATGGTCACTCTGGGCAACCACGAAGAATTGCAAGGTCGCGTAAAAGAAGCAATTGCGTGGTACGACCGGTTGCTCAAGGACAATCCGAAATCGCAAGCCGCAGGCCGGGCCCAGGGTGCCAAGCGACGACTCAGTCTGAATGATCAGCAACTGTCGCTGTCGGGGCCGGGCCTTGAAGGCGGGACTGTCGATGTCAAGACATTCAAGGGTCAAGTGGTACTGGTCGTTTTCTGGGCCAGCGAGTATAAAATCTGTGAAGAGGATGTCCCTCAACTGCGTGCACTTTATCAGGATAACAAGGCGAAAGGGTTCGAGATCCTTGGCGTGGCTCTCGATTTTGACAAGTCGACTGCGTTGCCATTCAAAAAGAAAAACAACATGACGTGGCCGCAGATCTACCAGCCGAGTAGCGCGAGCCAGCCGGGGGGACTGAGCAGTCCGATCGCGGAATCGTTTGGAATTATTTCGCTTCCGACGATGTTTCTGGTCGACCGTGAGGGCAAAGTCGTCAATCGGAACGCGACCATCACCGACGTGAAAACGGATCTGCCCAACCTGTTAAAAGCACCTGCCAGTGCCGCACTGAACAAGCCGCCTAAAAAGTAACCGAATTCGGAACACTCATGACTTATCAATACCTCGACATTGCGAAAATGATCGATCATTCGCTGTTAAACCCCACGTTGACGGTGTCCGACCTGGAAGCAGGTTGTCGACTGGCTGTGGCATATGACGCGGCCAGTGTTTGCATCCTGCCGTACTATCTGAAGAGGTGTGCTGAGATCCTGAAAGGGACGACCGTTCGCGCGAGCACCACGATCGGATTTCCGCATGGCGGTCATACCACCGCGATCAAACTGGCCGAAGCGAAGCAGGCGATTGCGGACGGTTGCGAAGAACTCGACATGGTGGTGAACATCAGCCAGGTTCTGAGCGGACAGTGGGATTACGTCCGGGAAGACATCGGCGCCGTCATCGGTGTTGCACATGCCGCGGGCCAGAAGGTCAAAGTCATTTTCGAGAATTGCTTTCTGAAGGACGAGCACAAAATCCGGTTGTGCGATATCTGCGCCGATCTCCGGGCCGACTGGGTCAAGACCTCGACCGGATATGGAAGCGGTGGCGCAACTCATGACGACCTGAAGCTGATGCGATCGCATTCGCCGTCGTTCGTGCAAGTAAAAGCTGCGGGCGGTGTCCGCGATCTGGACGGACTGCTCGCCGTGCGGGAACTGGGAGTCTCGCGCTGCGGTGC
>JANXOO010001318.1 GCA_025353525.1 Schlesneria sp.
CTCGACACTCATGGGCACGATGTGTCTTTGACGGGAGATGCCATCGCATTGCCAACGACATTTGTCACTGCGGCAAATTCCACAGTGATGCTTCAGACACTGACGCCAGCGACAACGATCGGACTCGAAGACGCTTCGCAAATGCTCAACTTTACTGAAGCACAACTGAATGTGATTCACGCCACAAACATCGTGGTCGGTTCGCTGACGCAGTCGGGTGGCATCAAAATCGGGACCGACGGTCCAATCGTTCAATCGACGAACTATCAATTGGTGACGGCGGGTTCTTTGGGCATCAATGGCAATATGACTCTCGATGCAAGTCATACTCTTGCCGCAATCGTCGGCACCGACCTGATGATTGCCAGTTCGGGCGACCTGAGGACCTCGGCGGGGGCAATGACATTGGGCGTTGGGCAAGATGCCATTGTTCACGGGAAGGTAAGCACCGATACCGGAATGCTCGCTATCAAGGTCGGAAGGGATTTTTCTTCAAGTGGGACGATCTCAACGAACTCCGGCAACCTCAATGTGACCGTCGCGAGGGATGCCACGCTGTCGGGTAAAACCACGACAGGAAGCAGCCCGTTGACGTTCATGGTGGGTCAAAACGCCGTTCTGACCTCTACCACCGTCGTCCAATCGACCACTGGCAATATTGCGATGACGGCAGGGACCGCGGTCCCGTGCGTCGGTTCGCTGGACATGACTGCCGGAGCCGTGATTGACGCAGTGAACGGCAAGGTTGCCCTCGTTGCAGAGCAGGATATCACTTTGGGCAAGATTGTTTCCGGAAATCGTACAAGCCCGGCAGTCACGATCACGTCTCATTGCGGAGGGATCGTCAATGGCGATGCTGCAGGAGTCATCAACGTCAAGAGTGACACACTGGTACTTCGGGCGGTGACGGGGATCGGCAGCAGCCGCTCGCTGGTCACTTCTGTTTCACAACTCGCCGCCATCAATACGGGTTCAGGGTCAATTGGAATCGACAACGTCACCGGGTTGCCGCTGAATATCGATCTGGTCGATGGAGTGACCGGGATCTCCAATACGGGTGCGGTTGCAGGAGATATCAGAGTCTCGAACACGGCATCGATCAACGTGAATGCTGCGATCCTGGATTCAACACACGGATCAGTGACACTCGACGCGATCGGCGTCAGTTCGAATATCACAACGAGGGCCCTGATCGCTGCGACCGGTGGCAACGGAAATGTCTCGCTGACTGCCGGTAATAACATCGATCTTTTCGATACGGGAATGGCGGCGGATATTCTGTCGAACGGGACGGGCCTGATCTCGATCGTCTCACATAACCTCACCACATTCCACCCGAATGTGGCCGTACAATCGGGGACGGGATCGATCATTGATGCGCCGCCACTTTTCGTCAATCTGGCAACACCACAAATCACGGCTTTGGGCCGGGCGACAGCGTCCGGCGATTTCGGTCGACCGGGCGAACACAATTTCACTGTCGTCG
The DNA here is from genome assembly GCA_025353525.1 of Schlesneria sp. Taxonomy (GTDB): domain Bacteria; phylum Planctomycetota; class Planctomycetia; order Planctomycetales; family Planctomycetaceae; genus Schlesneria. Next base: position 1,487 of record JANXOO010001318.1, read on the forward strand.
TGAACTGGAACGACGGAACGATTGAATCGTTTCAATTCGCCAATCCGGGTCACTTTGAATTTCATCATTTCTACCACGGGAATCCGAACCCCAATAATGCGTCCGCTCCGATTCCGATCGATGTGACAGTCTTTCAGGACCCGCACATCCACGTTCAGGGGCGAAATGTGACGACGACGAATCTGCTGGAAAACCTCGATTCTACTTCGCTTCGTTCGTTTGCGACCGTGCCCGGTACAGGTTCATCGACCTTCGCCTACGATTTGACTCCTCCGGTGGCATATCTCGTCTTTCCCGAATCGCGTCCGACCAGCGATCTGCCTCAGCAGACGGCTGCGCTACTGACCACTGCCGGATTTGTCAATCAGGATGCTCGACGAGTGGAGGAAACAAATTCATCAGAGCGGATCGTCATTTTTGAGGTCCTGGAACCCGACGGAACTGTTTCGCAACGAATCCCGCTTCCGGAAACGGCTTTGGACGATCTGCTTGGCTCGTTACGAAAGAACGCTTCGAACGACCGGTCGGTCATTCCCGATGGGCGATATCGTGTCTTGTTAAAAGAGCCTGGAGAGAAACGGGAACGACTCATTCTGGAATTCGAAATCATCAGGGGATCGATTGCTGACGGAAACGAATCAACACTCGACCGACCTCCATCGTCGTTGCGGCCATCGAATCCGCCGACATCCACGGATTCTGATGGTGCGAGCAACGACGAACCCGCGAACGATTCTCCGGCAAGCCGCTTCGACCGGGACGAACCGGCCGAAGCGAGTGACGACCTGACAGTCACCGACGTGACCGTTGCAGGAACAGCGTCGTTCATGGCCGCGTTTGTGGTGCCGCCAGTTCGACTCTTCCCGACGGGCAAACCCGCATCCGCCACATCGAGACTGGGTCGTGCGGCGCGACTGCTGCGGCGAGTCGCCGGGCATGCGGGAGCACCGCGATGATCAAGTGCCCTTCCTGCGGAAAAAAAGTTCAGGGAACTGATCTGGTCGGTGGAATCTGTTCGAATTGCCACGCGCGATTGAGTGGTGACGAGTCGCAGTCAGTCGACTCTGACCCGAACCGCAGGCCGTTCAACGCACAGGTGCGCGACAGTTCAACCAAGGGCAATACGGTTTCGCGCATAAATCCGGCGGTCGCATCGGCGTTCGTGGCGCTTCCGGAAGCGGGGTCAAACCCCGACTCGCAATCATTGCCGATCCGGCTGGGCGGTACGATGCCAGCAATAAGTGGCTCTGATCTGCATGAAGTGCAACTGGCAAACGCCGCAACGTTCGTTTCCGAACAGTTTGTCGATGCGTCGGACAGCGAAATCGCGAAAAGCTCATCCGCCAGCAGTCACGACGGCGTCGGAACAGCTCGGTCCGACGTTGTCGACAGCGCATCGTTGTCCGGGTCGGGAGATTCGGATGAAGGATCGCCGCACGAAGCGCAGCGTCCGGACACGAATTTTGACAGCGGTCATGCCGACCTTGAATCGAGCGAAAGTGCCGCGACGTGCATCTCGGGAGAAATTCCCGGAGAAATTCTCAAGACAGACGACCTTTCAATGTCTGCCGGGGACGACGGCGGCGAGCGGACAATTGTCGTCGACGATGGGCAGGAAAACCCGATTGATCGCGACGATGCCGAAGCGTATTTGAAGACATTTGTCGTCGAGATGTCGGTGCCGGCTGGGGATCATGCCGATGCTGACAAGACGTTTGTCTCGGACGAGGTTCCCGAGGAATTGCTGAAGACGATCGAGTCAATCTGGGGGGCGCTGGACGAAGGGCAGCCAAGTCGTCCCGACCTGCTGCCTGACAGCCCTCGACGCAAATCACCCGATTCACCGCAGAAGCACAAAACATCCGGACCTGGGCAATCGCAGTCACTTGTTATCAAAACGAAAGCGTTTGTCGACAATATAACTTCAGGTCACGGGTCGACACCTGCGACCGCGGATGAACCGGAATACGAGCTTTTGAAAGTACTCGGTGAAGGGGGAATGGGGATCGTTTTCGATGCCCGCCAGACATCGATCGATCGCAATGTGGCGGTCAAGATGTTGAAGGCCAAAACCGCGAGCAACAAGAAGCAGCGTGCAAAGTTCCTCGCCGAAGCGGTTGTGACGGGAGACCTGGACCACCCGAATATCGTTCCGATTTACGATGTCGGTGCCAATACGGAAGGGGCGCTCTTCTACTCGATGAAGAAAGTCCAGGGGACACCGTGGCTGAAGGTGATTCGGGAGAAGTCGCTTCAGGAGAATCTTGAAGTCCTGATGAAGATCGCCGACGCCGTCGGGTTTGCTCATGCACGCGGCGTCGTGCATCGCGACC
>JANXOO010001330.1 GCA_025353525.1 Schlesneria sp.
TCGCAGCCGTGTCGAAAACAACGTGAACCGGCCCTGACCGGATCAGTGTCATTGGCGAAGTTTTTCATCCTGGCTTGAAACAGATTCGCGTTCACCCGGTTCAGGTTGGTTGGGATCGACAATTCCGCGTTCTTCCAGCAATTCTCGCAATTTTTCACGGGCGAGCCGAAGTCGACTCTTGGTTGTCGGTAAATTGGCTTCCATCGCATCAGCCACTTCTGCAAGACTCAATCCGGAATAGTGATGCATGACAAACGTCAATCGCTGTTCAGGCGGGATTTTCTGTAAAAGATCACCCACGATTTTTGCGAATTCATTCTGGTCGGCTCGATCCTCGGGAAGGTCAAAGTCACCCGCCAGTCGATCGAGTACGTCGTCCGAATCTTCCTTCGGCCTCTGAAATCGTGAGGCATTGACCAATGCATCGTGCGAACGCCGGCGAGTGCTGTCGATCATCAGGTTTCGGGCGATACGAAACATCCATCCTTTGAAACACCCGCGCGGCAGATAATCCCATGCCGTCGAGTGGACGCGGATCAGGGTTTCCTGAGTGAGGTCTTCGGCCAGTTGCCAATCGCGCAAATGCCGAAAGAAAAAGCCAGACAGCGCTCCCTGATACCGCTCGACCAACCGGTCAAAAGCATGCCGATCACCACCCTGCAACTCGTACATCAGGCGATCATCGTCATCGAGAACGACTGAAAAGTTGTCAACCGAATGCGCAGCAGACCCTGGCGGCGGCAATGTCATCGCTCCGAACGCTTTCGAATTGGCATTGAATGGCTTCATGACCCGTTCACTGTGGTTCATCAACGCGTTTCCGTCGCCGTCGGCGTGAACTTTTCTGGCTGCTCAAACGACTGGAATGCGACTTTTCCAACCTGACCCAAAACGGAACTCTTGACAACTGGCCGCAATCGCAGCAACGGACCAGCGGGAAGATAAACCACAACGGCAACCAGCCCCACTTGCGGCTTCGCTGAAGATACGGTGAAGTACACTTGCGACAATATATCATTCGTCCCGCGAGATCGCTGCCCGAAATGCTGAAACCGGAATATTGAAAATGACAAACCCGCGTTTCCCGATGCGTGGGCAGACGTCCGGCCCGCCGTTTCAACATTGAATCAGATTCCAGACCCGTTGGAAATGCAGTAATCCATTACCAGGTTTGTAGAGAATCAAAGGTATAGTATAGACTTCGGGGCTGGCGTCCCACGAAATCAGTTCTTGCGACGTATTCTGCGGTTGTCAAATCGTCCGTTCAGGAAAGTGACCTGTGAATCTCGCGACTATTGCCTGGAAGAGTATCCGTCAACGCGGCCTGGCGTCGTCGTTGACCGCATTCAGCGTGGCGCTTGGTGTCATGCTGATGGTCGCGGTGCTTGTGATCTGGGGAATCCTGCAAAGTACGTTCAGCCAGCGAGCCATTAACTACGATTTGATCGTCGGAGCACAGGGGGATCCGCTGCAACTGGTCCTGGGGACCGTCTACCATATCAGTCCGCCGATCGCCAATCTGCCCTACCGTTACTACCTCGAAATAAAAAACGATGTCCGGGTGACTCATGCCATTCCGGTGGCGATGGGAGACACGACGGAAAAAGGAGGATTTGCGATTGTCGGGACGGTCCCCGAATTCTTCGATATCCACTATGCCCCGAAAAAAGAATTTCAGGTCAAGGGCCACAGTTTTCGTCGTCCTTTCGACGCATATATTGGCGATCGTGTTGCCAGGGAGAATGGTTGGGATGTCGGCACGAAACTGAAACTGGTCCACGGCGGGGCAGAAGCCCATGTTCACAACGAAGAATTTGAAGTCGTCGGATTATTAGCACCGACAGGAACCCCGCACGACAAGACGGTCTATGTGAATCTGGAGGGCTTTTATCAGATTCAGGGGCACGACAAGCCGCTGAAAGAAGCGATCGTTCGCGAACGAAAGTTCTTCGGCGAACCCACTCTGAACGCAGAACAACTTGCGGAAGAAGTTGCGAATATCGAAAAGAAGTACGGGACGCACAACCACGACCACGACCACGGTGGCGGCGATCACCACGGGCACATTCATAAGTTGCCCGATTTGCAAAAAGAAGTGACATCAATCCTTCTGCAATGCAAATCACCGATTGCGGCCAATCTGTTGGCTGGCGAGCTGAAAAAGGGGAATCAGGCACAGGGAGTGAATCCAATAATCCCGATGCAGAAGTTGCTGACGGAATTTTTGGGTCCCGTGCAAATGATGTTAATGCTGCTGACATCGCTGATCGTTCTGGTGTCGGGCATCGGGATTTTTGTCAGTATCTACAATTCAATGTCCGCACGTCGCCGCGAAATCGCCATTATGCGGGCGTTGGGTGCGCAACGAAGAACCGTCCTTTCAATCATTCTGGCTGAGTCGGTGATCCTGTGTGTGGGAGGCGGATTACTCGGGTTACTGTTCGGTCATGGACTCGTCTTTGCTGCAACTCCTTTCATTGCGGCGAAGACCGGATTGATCGTCGACCCCTGGGCATTTTCACCGTTCGAACTGATCCTGTTTCCGGTACTGTTCGGACTGGGAGTCCTCATCGGGCTGTTACCTGGACTGACTGCGTATCAGACGGACGTCGCCGAAGCGCTCGGGGGATGACGCCTGACCGCGTGGGTCACCCGTAAATATCGACCAGAAAAACGATCGCTTCGCCTTTTCCG
>JANXOO010001412.1 GCA_025353525.1 Schlesneria sp.
AATTGCAGTTGAACCGGCTGCCGATGTTCGGGACGGATTGCGGCTATATTCCCGATCACAATATGCAGAAGCGCGGGACAAGTTTTCGTCCGCAAGCGAAGAACTCGACAAACGAAAATCGGCAGCCGTCGCTGTCGCCGCATTCGACGAGGCATGTGCTGCACATCGTAACGGCGAACCCGAACGGGCTCGTGACAACTATCTGCGCGCGGGATTAAGTCAGGACCGATCGATCGCGACGGCATCTCATTTCAATCTGGGGACCCTTTCCGCCGAACGCGCACGCGAGCTGGCCGGAGAAAAGCCGGAACTTGTCCCTCCTGACAAACGGCAAGAGATTCTCGATCAGCTGACTCAGGCCGTCGCCGCTTACCGACACTGCCTGGAACTGCAATCCGATCACGGGCCATCGCGCCGAAACATTGAACTGATGCGGCAGTGGATCAAGTACTACACGGACAGATGGAGAGAGATCGATCGGCAGAAGCGGCGCGACGAATCGAATCTTCTGGAATTTCTTGAGTTTCTGAGTCAGTCTGAAAAGGCGATGAAAGAGACTGTCGTCCAACTTTCACAGACAGCTCCGTCGGACATGTTTGCCGAACTAAAACGAGCTCAAAATGAACTTCGTGAAGAAATCCCGACGCTTCGGGAAAAAATTGATCGCGATCTGAGGCCGCAGTCCGATTCGCAACAAACCACGGCAACTGAAGAGTCGAAAGAACTGGAACGCGGAATCGCCATGCTTCAAAGCAAGGCTGATAACGCCGCAGAGAAAATGTCGGCAGCATCACTGCGGCTCGCCGCCCGAGATGCCACCAAAGCGGCCAATGAACAACAATCTGCGATCGACGAACTTGACGCGATCTGGGAAGGGGTCGTGCCATTTCAACCGTTGCTTGCCAGGGAATTCGCCGACCAAACGTCGATCGCCCGATCGCTGAACCCGATTGCTGACGAGAACAGGGAAACGGACAATCCTCCCGACGAAAACGGTATTGGACAACCAGGTTCACTCGACGAAAAATCCAAAGAGAAAGAGACGAATCATCCGGCAACATCGTCACAGCAGATGGAAATCGCTGAAGACGATCTGGTCAAGCTGGAGCAACTTCAGTCGCAGGTTTTGAAACGAGCCCGGCTGCTCGGCCTGAAAGCAGAAATGGAACTTCAGCGTCTGGAAAGCACACCGGCCGCCGAGCAACCGACTCCTCCTGACGAGCCGTCCGACGCTGGCGGCGACAAAGAACCGCCCGCCGTTGATCCCGAGCAGATGAAAGCCGGTTACCGCAAAGCGATCGAATTGGCCCCTCAGGCGGTCGAGCAGATGGAAGTCGCCGTTAAATCGATGAAGCAGAAAGACCGATCAAGCGCAGGCTCACATGCGGAGCATGCACGAAAAATCCTGGAGCAGATTCAGCAGGCCCAGCCAAAGAATGAAGAGAAGCAGGACCAAAAGGATCAGGATCAGAAGAATCAGCAGGACGACAAGCAAAACGACAAAAAGGACGACAAGCAGGACGGGGACAAAAAACAGGACGACCAGAAGAATCAGGATGACAAAAGCCGGAATCAACCTGATCAGAAAAAGCAGCAGGCGCAAGTATCGCAAGACCGAGTCGAAGGAGCGTTACGCAAAGTGCGCGAGCGCCAACAGGAAAAACGGGAACGGGATCGCAAGTTGAAAGGCCAGCTCTTTGGCAAAACACCCGTTGACAAGGATTGGTAGGCAGGATGTTGTTTGCATACCCCGGAATTGAAATGCACCGAAAAACCGCCGGAATGGCGGTGCTGGTACTGGTTTTTTCGCTTCTCGCGGAGGTT
>JANXOO010001434.1 GCA_025353525.1 Schlesneria sp.
CGCAGAAGGACGAATCGCAAGATTCTTCGACAAATGAATCCCCCTTTTGTCGCCCCGAGCCGAATATGCTGCGATCGACACGATTCGGGACATCTTTCAAAGTCATTTTTCGAAGTACGATACAAGATCAGGGCGGAAGTCTGTTTTATTGGAATTGATCAAAGATGGATCGTCGAATTTCAGCGGAGTCCAGCCCCGCCACCTATCCCGCTCTCGTCCGACCCCGTGCCGGTGGGAGCACGACTGACAAGCTAAACGGGAAGGTACGATGAATACACGTACCGGCACTCGTACGAGCAAGTCTCGTCCTGAGATAGAGCCGCCTGCAAACCCGGGCAAACGACACGCACGGGAAATGCTGGTTCCGTTGCTGCTGTTGTGGATGTTTCTCGCCTGTTGCTTTCCGCTGTTTGACACCGATTTGTTCTGGCACCTGAAAACAGGCGAATGGATTCTGCAAAACGGCACCGTGCCTGGCTACGACCTCTACACGTTCGTCGATTTCAATAACCGCTGGATCGACTTACACTGGGGGTTTCAGGTCACAGCCGCCATTCTGTACCGCATTGGAGGGGCGAATCTGCTGATATTAAGCAAGTCGGCAATACTGACGCTGGCACTCGGGATCGGCTGTTACGGAACGGGGCGGGGTTTGACAGGCTGGCAACGCGCCGCATGCTGGATTTTGCCAGCAATTACGATCAGTGGTCGAGGATACGAGCGACCGGAAATCGTGACCGTTCTCTGCCTTGCCATCTGGATGGCGATCGTGTCACGACTCGAAACCCGACCGCGTCTGATTCGGCTTTTGCCCCTGTTGCAGGTCATATGGATCAACTGTCACGCCTTGTACATCCTTGGATTGGTAGTCGGCGTTTGCTACGCAATCGATTGCGTCGCTCGTAAAATGGCCGGTGGTCGTTACGGTCTTGGTACATTGCCAGAGTCTGTTCCGGTGCCTGCGTTCGTTGGTGCAGGACTGCTTTGCGGGCTTGCGTCACTGGCGAATCCCTACCTTGAAGAAGGGGCCTTGTTTCCGTTTGTCCTGTTCCGCAAATTCACAGTCGACCAGGCATTTTACTCGTCGAATATCGGCGAATTCCTGCCACCGATCGAATTTCTGAAACGCTACGGCGTTGTCAGTCTCTATCTGAACGCCGAGATCATGCTGTGGTTGCTGGCAACAATGTCGTTCATTCTTCTGGCTGTACGAGGTCGAGTGAACATTTTTCGCTCGTTGATTTTTGTTGCGTTTTCATATCTCGCCTGGAAGGCCAGTCGCAACACGAACATTTTTTCGATCGTGGCCGGATCTGTACTGGCCGAGAACATCAGCGACATCATGAATGCCCCGACCACCTCGACGACATTGCCACGAAACAACGTGCGGAGCAGGCCATTGGCGAGTCCGGGAGTCGGATTGCTGCTGGTCTTAATGATCATTGCCGTTGTGACGGGTACATGGAACGCAGTCACTGAAAAGAATCGACCGTTTCGACTGGGTGAAGCCAGATCATGGTTCGCTCACAATGCCGCGAAATTCATGAATCGCCCAGGTTTCCCGCAGCGGGTGTTTGCATCCAATTTCGGAGTTGCCTCGGTCTATACGTACCACAACGGTCCGAATGGGAAAGTCTTTATGGATGGGCGACTCGAAGTCTGCTCGCAACGAACGTTTGCGGAATTCAACGAGATTTGTCGCAGAATGTCGTTGGCAGACTCGTCGTGGGCAGAAGTATTGCGGGATACCGACGGCAATCTCCCAGCAGTGATGCTCGATTCACGGTATTCGCGAGGGCTGATTGCCGGTGTTGACCGAACCCCGGGGTGGCGACTGGTCTTTGCCGATCAGGCGGCGGCCGTCTTTTTCGACGAGCGTGTGGCGGAGGCACTCCACCTTCCGGCGGCAAGTCCCGATCCACTGTTGTCACCACCGCCGTGGTAGTTGTTCCGGAATGAATTGGCTCGTCCAAGTTTGATTCCCCGGCAGCGCATGGATACCGTAGTATTGTCAGGCGACTTACAGTGGAGATTTTACCGGCTGAGAAACGGGGACCCCGGCGCACCGGGCGTCTTCCTCGTGCCTGTCCACCTTTTTCCTTTGGTTCCTGTCCACATTTTTCCGCGTCCAACAACAGAATAAGGCCCTGATGAAAGACATTCTTCAATTGCCGAAAACGTGCCTTCCGGAATGGGGTGTCGCGGAATTGCCCGAGCCGAAGCCACTCGGGCTTCGCAATTGGGCGAGTTTTATCGGTCCGGGAATCGTCATGATGGGAATCCAGATTGGCGGCGGAGAATGGCTGCTGGGTCCCGAGGTCACCGCAAAGTATGGCGGCGGGTTGATGTGGA
>JANXOO010000777.1 GCA_025353525.1 Schlesneria sp.
GGGTGCGAATCGGACGGCGATTTGACAACGACATCAGAATCTTCGCTAAGGGCAGTCACGACAAGGTTTTCAGGGCGGATGATCTCAGTTTGCGCTTCTTGTCCGGTCGCCAGTACTTTGGCTCCCACATGTACGCGGGCCTGTTCGTCATAAGTCATTGTGACTTCGATTTCGGTCCCTTCGGGCAGATTTTCGGGCAGGGGTTCAATTTTGCATGTCCCAAGTTCAACATACGACGTATCGGCGACAGTACCGCTTTCGACGATACGCAAATGAACGCGCCGCTGATTGGCTTTGACCGTCCCGTAAATCTGTGACACGGATGTTGGCAATTGCGTCTGAGCCGGAAGGAAATAATGGGGTACTCGCGAATCAGTCTCGATATCACGAACAAGAATCCCGAAACTGCGAGCATTTGTACTTCGCTGTTTGAATTGCGAAAGTCGCTCTGCCGCAGCCGGACTCAGAATTGACCTGGCGAACGAACTGTTGGTCAACAGCATTCCGGCATAGTACGTCGCTCCATGAGCGATCGACTGATCGGGCGAGAGCGACGTATTTAACGTTCGACCGCTCAGTCGTTTGAGCATCGACCTGACCATCGGCATTCTCGAAGAACCGCCCGTCGTCAGCACGACATCCACTTTTGCCCAACCCATCTTGCGTTCTTCGAGTAATCCCAGTGTGAGTTTTTCCATTCGCGCGAGCAAATCTTTCGTCAGTCGCTCGAATTGTTCGACCTCAACCTGATATGTCTTGCGCTGTCCACCTGCTGCGACGGTCAATGCGGATTTGGGACGGACGGAAAGGCTGCGTTTGGTCTGTTCGACTTCGAGCGCCAGCGCCTGGGCACTCTCGCGATCTTGCATCGGATCAATGCCAAATTCTTTTTGAAACTGTTTTCCGATCGCCGTTTCCAGGGCGTGATTCCAGTCGAGTCCACCCAGATGAAGGTCGCCTCCGCTGGCGATAACCGTCACTTCGTTTTTTTGATAACGGACGAGTGACAGATCGCATGTCCCGCCGCCGAGGTCGACAACCATCACCGTTTGTCTGGTCGCGAGTTCCGTAAACCAGATTCCTTCGGTTCCGAGAACGAAACACAACGCTGCAGCAACCGGTTCGTTGATAATGTCGACGTGCTTCAACCCCGCCCGTTTTCCCGCTTCTGCTGTCGCCTGCCGCTGAACGTCACTGAATTGAGCAGGAACCGTAATCACAGCGCTATGAACTGGCCCGATTTTCTCGTTGGCCGAGTCCAGCATCGATTTCAGAATAAAGGTACTGATATCAACGGGAGAATACGTCTTTCCGGCAATCTTCCAACGATGGGATGGACTGCCCATATACCGTTTGGCGTGAACGACAACACGGTCGGAATGACGGATTGAATTCCGAAGTGCTTCAGATCCGACAATAACTTCGTCACCGTCAAACAGCACGGCCGACGGAGTCGACAATTCGCCGTCCTTGTTCGGGATCGAAATCGGCTCGCCATGCTCATTAAGGTATGCGATGCAAGAGTACGTCGTTCCCAGGTCGATGCCAACGGCATGTGTCGGAAGCATGTTTTCGCGACTCTTCATTATCAAATTTCATTTTTAAGTTTGCGGTGAAGAACGAGGCATACATCGGACACAGGCTTCCACGATGACGTGGAACACCGCCAAAGTCTCTTTTTCCTGAACGCGAACGTATCCTGCAAAGGAATCATTTCCAGGCACGCACACTGTTTCAGGACGCCTGGCGTATATACTACCGGAGCCTGGATTCAATTCGTCCAATCTGATCCA
>JANXOO010000019.1 GCA_025353525.1 Schlesneria sp.
GCCGAATGACAAGTGTCGATCTCGGTCGAACGACGATACTCGTCACTGGTGCCGGTTCCGGGTCTTCCTTTCCGGTCTCTTTCGCTTTTGCTGCCGTCACTTTCGCAGCATCCTTTGAGACCTCTTTCGAATTCTTCACTGGTGGATTCAGGATTCGAATCTCGTTGCTCCCACCCGAGACCATCCCGGAAACCTGATCCATTTGAGGGCTCGACGAAACCATTTCGATCGTCGGCAACTCACCTTCGGTCGGTGACCAGCTTTCGGGGGCCACGAGCCTTGGCAAAACTGATTGAAGATCCATCGCCACGTCCCTTGGCATCCAGTATTGTTTCGTGATCATTCCTCGCTTGTTGGCGACGACCTGGGCGTTTCCGCCAGATTCTTTCCTCGAATGACGCAAGTGTTCGATCATTGCCAAAATCTCGACGTGCACACGATCAGTCTGCTTTATCAGGAAAAAATGACCTGTCTGAATCAAACTGCCCCCCTCACTGTCAGATTCCACCCACTTTCCGCTGGTTGTCGCCATAATTGCGCTCGACAATTGCAAATACAGATCTTCCGAATCAGCAACATCGCCGACGTTGTATGCCACCATCGTCAAATCTTCGTCCGCAACCGTCCGAGTTGTCACGATCACTGCACCGTCACGAATCTGGTACCTCAGACTCAGATCGTCCAGCATTAAATCCAACAATGTTCCCAGCGGCAAATCGTTTAGCGTCAGCGAAACTAACTGGTCAAGACTGATGCCTACTTCCGACAAGGCATTCAGGTCGATCTGGATTGTCAGACTGTGGGTGTCCGAAAGCGATTGAAGTGCGTCAACCAGTGTATTCTCTAAAAAATCGACAGAACACGGCGTCAGCAGTATCGAGGAAATCTGCTCCTTGTTAGTGCAGGTTTCCAGATCCATCACCGGCAGTTGAAGCTCGACTGCTGACAGAATCCGGGCAATTCGTCGATGGTTCTGCCAGGTCTGCCGCACGGCGAGAGAGTCTCCGATCAAAGCGGTCGTACCTCCGTCTCCGCTGGTGTCTGCCCAGAAATCCGTCGACATTCGAGCCAGTCGAGTAAGTACTATTGTCGAATGCCCCAGCTTTGTCAGTTTGTTGAGATCATAGTGCCGTGTCAGCAATCGGCCTTCACCCCTGGGGGCAATTTTTGTGATCCCGTCATTCACTTCCCACACCATGCCGTTCCGTTTCGTGATGTGATTCAACAATTCTTCCAGAGTCACCCCCGCAATCTTCAGGGTGATGGCGGTGTCCATCGACATGCCGACATCAGCCATTGCTATACGTTGAATCAGAATCGGAACCCGAAATGTCGATCCCAGCGATTTAAAAACTTCGTTAAGTGGCACATCGACGAAATCGACATCCGATCGCTGCGTTAAAAATTCCGGAAACAGTTCCTTGTCGTTGACTGTCACGGACGTGATCGCCGAAGGGCTCCGAACCGATGCCTGAGCCTTCGATTCTGCCTGCTGGGCCTGCACGGTCAAGGGTGCTGCGATACGATGTTCGGGTACGAAGAGAGTGACCCAGCAGACGATCGCAGCCGCCACCAAAGACGCGGCGATGGTCGACCTGACCACCACTTTTCGTATCGGAACTCGCGACACTTTGGTCAGGTCGAGGGCCAGACCGGTGACATCACCAAATTCGTCCATGGCGATCCTGATCGCTTTGTCGCGGGCTACGCCCGCCTGGATCAGCTCCGTCAATCGCAATTCAAGATGATCGCGAAGTTCGTCCGAGATCGATGCCTTTTGAGCAGCATTCAATCGCAAAAGTCGACTCAACAACGACAAGTAGATTTCAAATTCCTGCTCAGGCATGATGAACTCCTGCGGGTTCCGATTCGATGTGACTGTGAGACATGTCAACCAGACGGTCATGATCGCAATGACATGCGATTTCTGTTCAAAGTGAATCAGGCGAGTTGCGGAGACATTTCGCCCAGTGATCCCAGGACCCGCCGCAGGCATTCCACATATTGCCGCCATTCATTGGCGCGAGTCCTCAATTGCTTTTTGCCGGACGTCGTCAATTCATACCATTTGCGACGTCGCCCGGTATCGTTTTCCCATTGGCTTTTAACCCATCCCTCTTTTTCAAGTTTGTGCAGAATCGGATACAGCGTTCCCGCCTTGATCTCGATGACTTCCCTGCTCGACTCCCACAACGTCGACTGAATCAGATAGCCATATTTCTTGCCGCCAAAAAGAGTCGACAAGACCATCAGCTCAAGGCTGCCTCGCAGCAATTCGGGATTGATCGCTTCCATTGATTTATTTTATTCCGAGACAAAAGATTCCGTCCGCATACATTGCCGAGCGATATATTGCCATGCAATACATCGCCAGTCAAGTGGTACCTCAGAAATGCCTTTGAAAATTCTGACGCACCTCAGTTTTCAAAGTATTTCGTCGATGACACGACCGCGACTGACAGGATGAGGTCGACCTTCTGTATCGCGGAGTGTGGTGTCGGGAGCGTGGCCCAGCAAATGAAACATCGTCGCCAACAAGTCGCTCGGTTCCACACGGCCCGAAACCGGAAAAGCCGCCTGCTCGTCGGAGGCACCATGCACGACTCCGCCACGAACGCCGCCTCCTGCGAGTGCCATTGAAAAGCATTGACCCCAATGATCCCTGCCCGCATTGGGGTTGAATCGCGGTGTATGCCCGAACTCCCCAACCCAGACAACAAGGGTTTCGTCCAGCAGTCCTCGTTCAGCAAGATCCCCGATCAGTGCCGAATAGGCCCGGTCCATCCAGGGCATCAGAAATCGTTTCAACATGTCGTTGTGATTATTATGAGTATCCCATCCGCCACCGTTGGGTTCACCGTCCACCGGAGCCCAGTTGACCTGGACGAACGACACACCCGCTTCGACAAGACGACGTGATAGTAAAACGCTTTGCCCCCAGCGTGTGCGACCGTACCGATCACGAGTGTTGTCGCTTTCCCCGGACAAATCGAACGCTTTACTTCCCCCTGCTCCGCTCAGCAGATCGACCGCCCGAAGCGTCTGGCGATCAAAACCGGCGACCGCCGCCGAATCTTTCATCTGATCGAGATGTCCATTCAGTTGTTCCAGCAGCGATAGCCGTCGTTCGAACCGAAGCGGAGGAAGTTCCGTTGGCAGCGCCAGATCGGGGACCGTGAACGACGGCTTTGAAGGATCGCATGTCAGTAACCAGGGATCACAGGCAGGACCAAGCACTCCACCGACCTGACCCGGCCAGACAATTTCACCCGTGTTGGCAATTCGGTTCGGAAGAGTGATCGCTGGCGGAAACGCCAGCTGACTTCGTCGCGTCAAGTACCCGTTGATGGCCCCCCAGTGCGGTGCCAGATTGGGTGCCTTCGCGACGGCATTTTCCGCGTTCAAGGGAATATGAGGAATTCCGGTCATCATCTGATAACCGCTCGACGAATGTGCGTTGTCATTGGTCACCATGGCCCGCAGGACCGCGATGTGATCGGTCATCATTGCGGTCATCGGCATCAGTTCGCCGATCGCCAGGCCAGGTGTCTGAGTGGCAATCGTTCCGAACCCGCCGCGAATTTCCGCAGGAGCATTCGGCTTCGGATCCCACGTCTCATGCTGCGGAGGCCCGCCACTGAGAAAGATCACAATAACCGACCTGGCCCGCCCGACGGACAGCCCCGCATCCGCCGAACCAGCCGCCAGTCCTGCCGGTGTAGCATGGACACAGTTCGCAAGAGACAGCCCACCCAGACTCGTTCCCCCGATTCGCAACCATTCGCGGCGCGAGAAACGGTTCAACGGCGAATCGGGTTCAAGAATACGAAGCATAGTGTCAAACAGCCTATCCCATAAACAGAGTCAGATCAATCAGAATGACCTGACCCAGGACCAGAAACGGCCAAGCTGTAGATGCGATCCCGAGGCGATGCGCAAATCGTCAGGTTGAGGGGATTTTGACTTCCGGCCCAATCGGCCATCCACTTGGGAACGGCGCATCATCTACTGTCGGAACCATTTTGGCTGAAACTAACTGAATCGCTCGGCGATATGTTGCAGAGAAATATGAAGAGTTTTCACCACAGAGACACTGAGGCACAGAGAAGACGAAGAGAGTAAAAGAATTGAATATTTTTCATTTTTAAAGACTTGCGTTTCTGAATTTCTCTGTGCCTCGGCGTCTGTGGTTGACTTCCTCTTTCGACGATTCGCCCTGGAGAAATCCACTGGCATGTCAGCAAACTTGCGACAATTGTTCATGCGCCGATCCTTAAACAACCAGTGGCCGGCGGCCCTTGTTCCAAACGCGGACACTTCGGCGGCGCAAAGCGGAATCACTTTGGGATGATCACCCGCATCCGCATTGACCTGCGTTTTCTGATCGCGATTCAGAATTAACCGCGTGACCGTCCCGTTTCCACCAATCGAGACCTCCGATCAGCTCTTTCACCTTGAAGCCAAGTTCCAGCATCTTCATTGCGCCTTGAGTCGATGCGTTGCATCCGATCCCGTCACAATAACTGACAACGAGCGACGACCGGTCTACGTGTGACACAGAAATCGCCGATATCGTGCGATGCGGAATATTGATGGCTCCGGGGATATGGGCCGCTTGAAACGCTTCCGGTGATCGCATGTCGATGATCGTCAATCGTTCTTCGGCTTTGATGGCAACGTGCAAGTCCCAGGAATCGATTTCATAGGCCAGCTTGTCCGCGTAAAACTTCAATTGATCGTTCATGCAAGCACACCCTTGACGATGTTTCCATGGACATCGGTCAATCGATAGTCGCGACCGCTATGGCGGTATGTCAGGCGTTCGTGATCCAACCCCATCAGATGCAAAATCGTTGCGTGGAAATCGTGGATGTGAACGGGATCTTTTGCCACGTTGATGCCGTAATCGTCCGATTCCCCGTATGTGATCCCCGGCTTCACTCCGGCACCGGCCAACCAGGACGAGAAGACCCAGTGGTGGTGGTCCCTTCCTTTCGCTGCCGCTGATTCCTGAAACGGTGTCCGTCCGAATTCTGTCGTCCACACCACCAGAGTATCGTCCAGCATTCCACGCTGTTTCAAATCACGCAGCAACCCGGCAATCGCCCGATCGACGTTTTTTGCCAGTGGTGCATGAGTGATCGTGTCGCCGTGCGCGTCCCAGTTGTTCGACGAACCGACATCGATCAATTCCACAAATCGAACACCTCGCTCGGCCAGCCTGCGTGCGACAAGACATTGCCAGGCGAAACCCGATGTGCTGCCTCGTTCCAGCCCGTATAGCCGATGAGTTGCATCGCTTTCTTTCGACAGGTCGAAGACATCCGGGGCTTCCAACTGCATTCCGAACGCTGTTTCGTACGATTTGATTCTGGCGGTGAGTAACGGATCGGCTTCACGCGTCGCCAGATGCCTTTGATTCGATCGCATTAACTGTTCGAGTTCCAGTTCCTGCAAACGGTTGCTCGCAACACGGCGGCGGATGTTAGCGATCGGCTCGGGACCAGGAACAACGAGCGTCCCCTGATGAGCCCCTGGCAGGAAGTCACTCGCCCACACCTGGCCTCCGGCATACGGAGTCTGAGGTGCGATCACCACGAACGACGGAAGATTTCGATTCAGCGTACCAAGTCCGTAACTGGCCCACGCCCCGAGACTCGGTCGGGCAAATGTGAATGATCCGGTGTGAATCCCCAGTGTTGCTTCATAGTGGTTCGTATGATCGGATTTCATCGACCGAATGACACACAAATCGTCGACGCATTGGCCCATTTCAGGAAAGAGAGAACTGACCTGCGTGCCGCAATTGCCGTATGCCGTGAATTCGAATTGCGGGCGTGTGAGACTCATTTTATAGTCTCCTTTCCGGCCCTGAAATTCGTTGACGGAAACCGATTTTCCGGCATCGGCGAACAGCTTCGGCCTAGGGTCCCACGATTCAATGTGCGAGACACCGCCGCTCATGTACAGAAAGATGACCCGTTTCGCTTTCGGTGGAAAATGAGGCGACTTCGGGGCCAGCGGATCAGTGGCTGACTTGGGAGCCGCCTCGTCGGCAAGCATCTGCGAAACGATCCCGGGCAACAGCATCGAACCGCCTGCCAGCGAGCGAAGGCACATGCGACGCGACGGTTCGAATGAGCGGTGGTCTCTCATCGTTCTGATCAATCTCTGTGTAGAAACTCGTTACATCCAAACAATGTGCGAACGCAGGCGGCCAGCGATTGAAGTTCCAGTCGATTCTGTCCGGAACGAACAAGTTCTTCGCGGTAGTCCTTCATAAACGCAATGGATTCGGCTCGCTCGATGTCCGTTGGCCAGCGTGCGATGGTCATGCGAAAAGCCAGACTGATTTGCCGGGATTCGTCCGCAGCGAGGGATTGCAGTCGGGATGCAAACTTCTCTGACTGGGCGTGGACGAACGAGTCGTTCAGGAAATACAGCGACTGTGTCGGCACAATCGTCGATGTTCGGTCGGGCGTCGTAGTGTTGGGGTCGGCACCGTCGAACAGAGCCAGGAACGGGTGGCGTTTCAGGCGCCTTGTCATCAGATAGATGCTGCGTTTGTTGTGATCGTAGGTTTCATTGAAAGGACCGTGTTGCGAGAAGCCCCACGTCGTCGACGACGGAAACGGATGCTCGCGACCCGGCAGCGCGTCAAGTTCACCACTGACCGCGAGAATCGAGTCGCGAATCTCTTCGGCACTCAATCGCTGACGCGGGAATCCGACCAGGCATTCGTCAGATTGAGCCTGTGTCGGAGCCTGGTTGGGAGGGCGAAGCTCCTGCTGAGCCGCGAATTGCACATCAATGTCGTTCGTGAGTAGCGGCTCGGCGGGAGCCTCGCCTTGCCATAGAGCGTCTCCCTCCCGTTGAGTCTTGCCTTGCCTTTGGGCCTGGTCTGACCGTTGCGGATTGCTGACTCGGGCGGCTTGCCGGTATGTGGCGCTCAACACGATCAAACGATGCATTGACTTGACCGACCAGCCGCTCTGCATGAACTGATGGGCAAGGTGATCGAGTAATTCGGGATCTGACGGAGGCAGACCACGGACCCCGAAATCGTTCGAAGTCTTGACCAGTCCGGTTCCGAAATGGTACTGCCAGATGCGGTTGACCATCACGCGCGCGAACAACGGATTGTCCCGGCTTGTAATCCATCGGGCGAGTTCCAGCCGTCCGCTGCCGGTTTTTGCAGTCAATTCCGGGTCGCCCCCGAGTACTTTGACAAACCCGCGCGGCACTTCATCACCCAATTGGTCCGGCTCGCCTCGCACATGAACACGCGCATCGTGCGGCGTCCCGTCGGTGACACCGTAGGCGTAATCGCAAGGTCCGACAGCAAGCAATTCATTCAATTCTCGCGTTGACCGAGCCGATTCTTCGGCAACGTCGGCGAGTTGTTTGCGCAGGCCAATCACTCGATCACGCCGATCCAGGTCCGCTGTTGTCGGCTCAACCGGTGGCCCGTCCTCTGGCAACAAGGCGGATTCGCCGATCAGGAAATTGTCGGTATCGAGTGAAGGGCGAATTCCAGGACGATGTCCGTAACTGTCGATAAACGTGAAATCGAGAATTCCGTCCCAACCCGACGCAAATGCGCCCGAAAACGCCGTTCTAACACCGGTGGTTGCAAAGAC
>JANXOO010000032.1 GCA_025353525.1 Schlesneria sp.
CCGCTCTGTGGTAAAAAAACTTCGTATTTCTCTGCAGCATATCGCCGACCGATTCAGTCAGTTTCAGCAAAACGCGGAAACTGACTTCCAAACGAAACTTCATTCGGAACCGCGTGCAGAAAACTTCTTCCGCGAGAGGTCGCGATATACGTGCGTGCCATCGTTTTGTCGCGCGAGTTTCTTCAGGAACGATTCGCGACCCAGGTCGGCATCGATGCCGAATTCCACGACGTGAATTTTCGCTTTGCGCCGGTTGCCACGCTGAATGTCATAAAGTTCCTGAGTACTCAATTCGGGCGAGTCGACATCGGTCAGCAGAAAAACAATATCCGGATTCACACTCAGTGCCAGCTTGATCGCCTGAAAGCGATCGGTTCCTGAATCGGGTTGAATTCCTTTCAGAAATCGCTTCGCCAATCGCAAATTATTTGAAGTTGCCGGCAATAACTGCCACCGTTCACCCGGCCGGTTCATCGTGTAATTCGTCCGATTGAAAAACACGATTTGAAACTGCGAGGTCGGTGCCAGATCTTTCAGACTGACCCAAAGTTCACGACAGGCAATGACCATTGCGTGGTGCTGAGCCATACTTTCAGAGGCGTCGATCACGTAGACGACTCGCCTGCCTTTGGCCGTGATTCCGAAGAACTCAGCCCGACCTTCGCCCGAACCGGCCGCCCCACCCCCTGCACTCCCTTTTTCGCCGCCTGCTCCGTGTCCCGGACCGGTCCCCGATTCTGGTTCGAGTTCATCTTCATCCTCATCCGATTCTGATTCGGCAGAAGAACCGGCCAGAGGCCTGGTGTCGGCGGCAACCGCATTCGTGGTGCGATCGGCATCGGAATCGGATGTGAAGTCGCGTACCGGGGAAGTCACGACAACATCGCTTGATTCGCGATTGAAGACGGCCTGCGGATCCGTTTCAGACACCAGTAGCAACCTGTGACTGCCAGTCTTCGCGATGCCAATCGCGGACGCGGACTGCGGTTGTTCGTTGACCTGGAGCGAATCACCGGATTCGTCACCGGGAATCGTCGTATCGAGTCCTTTTCCACGTCCGCCACCGTCTCCTGGCAGCCATGTGACCGAATACGAGCCTTCTCCAGCCGAGGTCCCCGCGCCATTCCCGCTGCCGTTGAACAGCACCATGGCGGACAGAACCAACGCATGGAAGGTCAGCGACGCCAGCAGCAGCCGAAGCGTCGCTCGATGTTTTTTTGATTGAAACCGGTCGGACAATGAATGTTCCTCAAACGCACCAGCAGTGACTGTCATTTCGCCGTGATTCGCTTATTGTACGCAGTGCGACAATCTCTGGAATCTCACTTTGGCCGGGGCGATCAGCACCGCATTGATATTTCGAAAAAGTTGGAATTCCTGAAAATCCGATCAGTTTTCCCTCGGCAGACAGATTACGTTACAATATCGTTTACGTCGCAATCGACAGAGTTGCCCGATTCAAACTTTCGCTCGCTCGCGTTCCGTGCTGGCAGCGGTTCCATTACGAAGGAGGATTCCATTCATGCTGACTCAGGCGAGACAACGTCAATTCCCGGTCTGGCTGATGCTGGTGCTGCTCGTCGTCTCGATGTCGACATTCACATTCTCACAACCGACGGCTGTTCGTGCTCAGGCGGAAGAAGCTGCCAACCCGGCACCAGTGGGTGACGCCGCGAAGAAACCGGCTGCGGCGGCGGCTCCCCAACCGAAGAATTTTCTGTGGTGGATCATCGTCACATCGGGCCCGATCGGCGCGTTCCTGCTGGCGATTTCGATCTATTTCATCGCCACTGTCATGCAGTTGTTTATGGAATTGCGAGCTCCGCTGGTCCTTCCTCCGGAATTGATCGAAGAGTGCGAAAAATTGCTGGCCAAACGCGACTTCAACGCGATCTACAAAGTGGCCAAGGAAAACACCAGTGAACTGGGGCAATTGATTGCCATCGGTATGGTCGGTCTGTCATCGGGCCTGAGCGATGCTCGTGAGGCGATCGATCGACAGGGCGAAGTGATGACCGTCGACATGGAACGACGCATCAGCATGCTCGCGGTCATTGGAACGTTGGGACCACTGATCGGGCTGCTGGGAACCCTGAAGGGAATGATCGGAAGCTTCAGCGTGATTGCCCTGTCCGATGCGCAAATGAAAGCCAGCGAAGTGGCCGGGGGTATTTCCGAGGCGTTGCTGTTGACGTTTGAAGGAGTGATTTTGTCCGTACCGGCGATTTACTTCTTCGCTGTCTTCAAAAATCGCGTGTCGAGCCTCAGCGTGCAGGCGCTCAACACGGCCGATGAATTCATTCGTCGACTTCACGCGGCAGCTCACAAAAAACCGGCTGCTGAAGCCGCTTCCTGATCGTGCGAAGAGGGAAATCGTATGTCTGAACATAACTCGGATCGGGCGGAGCCGAATCTGACTCCGCTACTCGATCTGGTCTTTCAGCTGATCACATTTTTCATGCTGGTGATCAACTTCAAAGGTGCTTCGCTCGATTTGTCACTGAAACTGCCGGTCCTTGGCTCGGCTCGACCGCTCGATCAGCGACAGAGCAAGCTCGAACCGCTGTTGCTGAATATTGACTCGGAAGGTGGCGTTCACGTCTACGGACGGAAAGTCGAATTCGAACAGCACATCTCGAATGAAGCCCGCATCCTGAAGGATCAGCTTCGCCTGAATCAGACTCCGATCGAAAACGGTGAACTTCCGGTACCAGTAATCGTTCGTGCTGATCGGGGAGCCCCGTTTCACCTGGTCAACCACGTGTTGAAGGTCTGTCAGGAAAACGGGTATCGACAGTTCTCGTTAAACGCGATGTCGCGCGAGGAGAAACGCTAGGATGCTGCACAGCCAACGCCGCCGCAAACGCAAACGAGACCAGGGCTCGGTCGAGATGAATCTCGCCGCGATGCTCGATATGGCCTTTCAACTTCTGTCGTTCTTTATTCTGACGTTTCGCCCGACGCCAATCGAAGGTCAGTTGGCATTGAATCTGCCCCCGCCCGTGCCGCTGACTCAGGTTGAGCCAAATCAAAAGTCGGGCGACGGGATCGGGGATGTCCTTGCGCTCGAGACACTGCACCTGCACGTTACGGCCAACGATCAAGGAGATGTCAGGGAACTGAAAGTCGAAGCGAATTCCATCATTCAGGGCGGATTCGACGAAGGGAACGTGCAGCGGCTGGACAAGAAACTGCAATCACTTTTCGCCATTCAGCAGATTCCGTACGATCGGATCCAGATCGCCGTTGATGGACGGTTGCGCTACGGCGAATTGATGAAAATTATCGACGTTTGCCATCGGCAGCGGCTGCCTGACGGTTCGAACATGCAGAAGATCAGCTTTACCGAAGTCGATTCCGGAACGTCTGCGAAATAAGTCCGGGCCTGAAAGGGAAACCACCATGCGCCGCCGAATCGCTCGCCCCTACGGACAATCGGTGACCGGAGTGCGTCTGGTATCCATGCTGATGGCGGTGCTCGTCCTGTCGATGCTCTACTCTCGGTTGAAAGACCCTGCTACGTGGCGAGCGTTCGCCGACGAAGGCCCTGCCCCGTCAGGGTCTGAATTGACGTCTGTTCCGGAATCGGAAACCGTGGTTTCCGGTCCGAACGATCTCGACGCGGACGAACTGGAAGCTGCCGGCAAATTGTTTGAGCTCGTAATTGATCGCGCTCCACTGAAGCCTCGCGAAATGGATGCCTACTGGCGGCTGATGGACTGGAGCCGCACGCAGCCTTTCGCTGAACTGGAAGATCGGGCAAAAACCGATGTTCCGTTTACTCAATTGTGGGAGCAACCGGAAAAATACCGCGGTCAATTGGTGCGACTGCGTCTGCACGTGCGACGCGTGCTGGAATACGATGCACCGGAAAACCCGTCGGGGATCGGTAAAGTCTGCGAAGCATGGGGCTGGACGGACGAATCACGATCGTTTCCGTATACGGTCGTCTTTCCCGAACCGCCGGAAGGTTTGCCTGTCGGGACAGATATCCGAACCGAAATCGTCTTTGTCGGCTATTTTCTGAAGGTGATGTCGTACACGGCGTTTGACCGCGCCCGCGGTGCACCCTTGTTGGTCGGTCGTGCCCGACTTGTCCCGTCGGCAGTTGCCGCAGCCCCGTCGAAATCGGATCCCTGGCTGATTCTGCTTGTCGTCGCAGCAGGAATTCTGTTCATCGGGTTCTCGGTCTGGACAAAAATGAAGTCGCGACGCAAGGTGAATCGCCATTCGCTGCCGAACGACTTTTCGGCAATCAGTACGCCGGTCCTGATCGAAGGCGAGAATCCGTTCGAACTGATCGCGGCAGGTCCGCCCGCCGCAGATTCCACAACGCAGGCTGCGATTTAGCAACTTTTCGCAAGGGCAATAGCGACAGCGGGCCTCTTTGCCGCGAATGTGGCAAAAGTGGGTAGCCTCGGGCAGGCGTACTCGCCAGCCCGAGGACTCGATACCAACGAACTTCATCAGCCGCGAATGCGGCGACAGGCTGAAGACGATATGATTCGATCGGACGAAAACCGCAACGCTGTCTCCGAGCTCGTCACGGTTGAATCCTGTCGCCACATCGAAGAATGGACTCTTTAATAACGTCCAAACGCATCAGTTTTTCAATTCTTGTACAGCCGAATTTCAGGACTTTTCATCGGGCCACACCGGAACAGGCATAAGAACCCCAGGGCTTACGCCGCTAAGTTCGCCTTGGGCTGCAATTGTGCGTGTTGTACGTGCGTTCCGTGTGGACGCCGGACGTGAGACGATGGCCACACCCGGACTCATTTCCCTGAATCCAGAACTTTCTGCAATTCCTGCCGTGTAACTTCGGTCAATTCCGGCCATGCGGCAATCATGCGAACGAGTTGGGGATCGGTGATCGATGTTTGAATTGACGTGACCTGATCCAGTCGGCGGTGGATCGCCACCAGTTCATTTTGAATGGCATCCAGATCGACTTCCTGACGCTCTTCGACCGGATTCAGAATCCATGATGCCACCGAACCACTGAGTGTCCCGAACAACCCCACCCCCCCGACCATCAACACGGCGGCAATGGCGCGACCGACCGTCGTAACCGGATATTTGTCGCCGTAGCCCACGGTCGTCATCGTCACGATAGCCCACCACAACGCATCCGACGCGTTATTGATGTTGGCGCCGTCAACCTGCTCGACTTGAAGTATCGCGACACTTGAAAGGAGCAGCAGCAGGATCGAGACAAAAATAACGGCAAGAATCGTTCCGTCAGCCCGGTTGTGTTGCAGGTATTTTGTCAGAATTCGCGCGATGCGGATTCCCCGAAGTACGCGCAGGATGCGAAAGATGCGAACAAGTCGTCCGATGCGAAAGTAATCATACGCCGGGATACTCGATAGCAGATCGATCCAGCCCCAGGACAGGAATTCCAGCTTGCGGGAGGCTCGACTCAACCCGATCGCAAAGTCAATCAGGAAGATACCGCAGACGACATGATCGATCACATCCAGGATCATGACGTTGTCAGGGGAAGGCTTGAAGAACGTTTCTACCGCCAGCGCGGTCAGTGAATACGCGCACAGCATCAGCATGAATAACTGATAGGGCCGCAGCTCTTTGTCAGAACCGGTTTGTGCCCGCGTTGATCTCGAATCCATTCCCGATGCTCCGCGCGTTTCGATTTCAGCGCTTGTCAGGGACTGGCTCCCGCTCGGACCAGCCACACACACCATCCGATCAGCAGTGAAACAACCACCGCAGCGACAACAAACAGACCGAATCCACCAACCGTCGCGGCCTCGGAGTGTCGTACCGAAAGCCCTGTGAGGTCAATGGCACTTATCCTGATTCCCTCACGAATCACACAGACGCCTGACAGACTGACTACGGCCCCTGTCGTCGCTGTCACCAACCCGGTCGTCTGCAACTGTGACGATCGCCACTGAAATCCCCAACCAACAACCTGCACGATCGCTCCGATGACTGCTACGACGATGTACGCAAAAATCGCACGACCGAACACCATGTTTCGAGTCATCTCGTCCGCTTGCATGATGTAAGCCACTCCTGCAAGCCATGCGAGTCCAAGACCTCCAAGTGCCATTCCCGCCAGGGGTCGACTGTTGACGGGCTCAATTGCCTCGCGATGAGTCGCATGGCGATACCACAATTGCCATCCGGCGATGACGGACATCGTCGCGAACGAACCTCCGATCCAGACCAGCATTCGCAGAACCACTGCCATCGACGAAAATGGCAATTGGCCAGTCACGTAGACCTCGGGCCACGCCTCGCTTCGGTTCGCCAAAAGATGGTTAACCGTCCAGCAGAAACCCGTAAAGACGAAACTGGCGGATGCCCCTGCAACAACCATGACTCTCACAAAATACGGCCATTTCCAAAGCGTTCGGCTTTTGATCAAATACAAAAGATAGAACGCAATAATCAGCACGGGAACCAGTGCCATCCACCGCCACCACAGCAGAAGATTGGCCGTGTAAAACGAATGCTGATACACGATTTGAATAAACAGCAACGGCGCAACGCCCGCGGTGATCGCAGCACTGAGTAAAAACGGCATCCAGTCGCGCAGCGTTGCCGCCAACGGCTGTTCTGTCAGCGGAACAGTTTCGCGACCTGGCCGAATTGTCACCCACGTCACGTAAAGACTTCCCGCCAGGACATAGTGCATGAACGCCTGATGCATGGCAAATGTCATCAAATACACCGTCAAATAAAACGCCGTTGGCCACGGAAGCCCTGACGGAAACAGATTGTCCATATTCGAAATCCTGTATCTCGATTTCCAAAGGGCCCTGGATCGCGAATCCCAAATGGGACAGTACTGACGTGACAGAATCGAATGTCGTCAGTGCCGTTTGTGATTCTGCTCGAAATTCCCCGGAGCGGTACCTGCTTCTTGCAACCAGGCTTCGATTTGCCCGAGTGTCCCGGGGTCGCTGTCACCCGCGTGCGGGCGTGTCGCTTGCGGATCGCTCGACCAGTTGATGAATTGCACCAGTGATTCCAGTTCAACCGCCGTTCCGGCGAACGGTGGCATGAACGGCTTGGTATGTTGCAATTTTGCGAAATTGAGCCGCATCTGATTCTGGTCCCAGGCCCCTGTCAATTCTGTGACGGCATTCGTCCCGCTCACGGTGTGGCACACACTGCATTGGCGACGAAATACTTTGGCTCCGAGCCTGACCTGATCATCGGGATACATGGAGTCGTTGCGCAGCCCGTACGGATCGTCACTTGTGCAACCGATGTCGCGAAGCCGAGCCACCTGATCGGGCCGGATCGCATTTGAATAGAGCACGTAACGAATCGAGTACGGTTTGCGCGACCCTTCGCGCACGAATTCTCCACCCGCTGTCGCTCCAAACGCCAGCATCAACAGCAACGACGCTGTGGCACTATTAATATACAATCGCTGCATCACCATACCGAAGATGGCATACGCCCCGATCGCCATCGATGAACCGATTGCGATGTTCAGAAACAGCATCATCGCCGGGCTGCCGCCGAGTACCCAACTGCGGCTGTCAGCTGGCATCACCGCCAGAAACCAGATCCCGAGCCCCGGCATTAATACCATCGGGACGAGCATCAGCGCCGCACGATTGATCAGAGATCGCCGGGCACCCCGATTGAGTGACGGCATCATATTCGTCACGACACACGCGGCCAACGCAGCCAGCGTAAGCGAGACGATCGTGCGAAAAAACAGGCTTGGCCAGAACCCTGGATTGAAAAAACCGTCAAAAACGTTGTGCGTTTCCAGCCATCGTCCCGGGGTCAGTTGCCAGGACAGTATCCCGTTGATGATAAACAGACTCATCCACGATGCCGCTGCGTAAATGGCCAGTAGCGTCATCGCAGCCCGATCGTTCAATCGCGAGTGATAGCGATAAAAGCTGTATCCTGAAACAATTTCGAGGCAAAAGAATGTCCATTCGGTAGCCCACAACCAGTGGAAGTGATCGACCATCGAACCGATCGTCGCCGGGCTGATCTGAATCGCTGTCAACCAGATACCAACGCCCGTCAGAGCCCCGAGTACAAAGCTGATCAGAACCAGCAGCTTGAAATACCCCGAAACGAACTGCCGCGCGTGCGGATCGCGGCCCGTCATCGCCAGCCATTGAAAATAGCACAGCAGAACTCCGCCCCCGACTGCAAACTGAGCCAGAAAGACGTGAACGATCGCGACACCGGCCATGACCAAACCGGGCATGATGGGGCCGTAATCATTGACTGGAAAAACCTGGTCCATTGCCTGAATACCTTTCCTGGCCTTGAACGACAACTATTTCAAAAACGTGCTGACTCGATTCGCCGTTGGCTTGGCAGCGTTCCTGCCGGAAATGAAAAAAACGTCGCTCATGATTTCCTGATTCCAGATTGCAGTCAGTATAAAGCGATGAGCCAGTCGATCACACATTATAGTGATCCCGGCGAAATGTTCGG
>JANXOO010000029.1 GCA_025353525.1 Schlesneria sp.
GTTCGGTTCCGGCACGCCATTTCGTGCCTGCTCGCTTCGTGGTTGATGCTGTCGATGACTCCGGCAACCCCGGCGCAACCCAAACCGAAAGACCCTGGCAAACGACCGATGCGCGGGAATGCAGTGTTGCCCCTTGACAGCAATTTGCTCAAATGGTTCGGTGCCGTCGACGAACGCCTTGCTGCTGGCCGCTGGCAGGAAGCCATCGATGTTTTGCACGAGATTGCCCAGCAGGAAGGTTCGTCGCTGGTTGTCGTTCAACCGGGTCTCTCGGGCGGCATTGAAACCTGCCTCAATGCTGCGACACGATGTCAAGTGTTGTTGTCCCGAATCCCCGCCGAAGGGCGCTTGTTGTATCGTCAGAAATATGACCCACAGGCCAAACGCTGGTTCGAAAACTGGCAAGTCTCGCGCGACGAAGCCGAATTACTGAAGATCGTTCAACGGGCATTTCTGAGCAGTTATGGTGACGACGCACTGTTGGCCCTGGGTGAGTCTGCGTGGGATCGAGGCGACTTTTCGGCGGCAAGAGAGTGGTGGGAGCACCTTATCCCGTTGCCTGCCGACGCCAATCCGAAAGATTACCCGACAGTCTTGAAGTATCCCGATCCGGGCGATGACCCGGCATCGGTTCTGGCCCGAATTGTGATGTGTTCGATCATGGATCGAGAACCGGTCCGTGCGTCAGATGAACTGCGTCAATTCTCGGAACGGTATCCGCAGGCCGAGGGTTGGCTGGCCGGGCAAACAGGTCGGTTCGTTGAGATACTGCAACGGGTTTTGGATGAATCGGGACAGTGGACTGCAAATCGTTCAGCCGCCGAAGTCGCGACTTTCGGACTTTCGCCGGCACGGTATCGACAAATCCCCGAATCGGTTCATGTCGGTGCGATGCGTTGGGCTCAACCACTTGCTCCAGGCATCCTGCCGCGACAGAACAAGGGATTTCCTTTCGCTGACGAACCAACGTGCTATTACCCGGTCGTCTTCGACAAATACGTTCTGGTGAACGATTTTGAGTCGATTCGGGCATGGAACATATTAACAGGCGAACCTGCATGGCCATCTGATCGCAAAGACGCTGCCGCGATCTGGCCTTCCGTATCTGACGGACCGACGATCGTTCCCGATCGAGCCTGTGTCGGTGTCCCAGGCTACACAATGACGATTGCCGATGACCGCCTGTATGCGCGAACGGGGTATCCGGTGACCTGTCCTGCAAACCTTCAGAGGGATCTTCCTTCTGAACTGGTGTGCCTCGATCTGACCCAGGAAGGGAAGCTCGTCTGGAAACGAACTGCCGGAGAAGTGTTTCGCGACGATTCGTGGCGATTTGAAGGGACCCCGATCGTTGTTGCCGGTCGCGCTTACCTGGCGGCAAGTCGACGACAGCCGCAGCTTGAATTAATTGTCGGTTGCCTTGATGCAACCGACGGTCGATTGATCTGGCAACAACCCGTCGGAAGCTTTCGATCATCGGTCGATCCGAAATTCAACCGGATCAGCCATCTGTTGCTGACATCGGGCGGCGGCCGCATCTTTCTGTCGACAGATACCGGGGCGATCGTTGCACTGAACGCTCAAAGCGGGCGACTCGATTGGGCAGTCGTTTTTGAAAGCCGTTCCGATGAAGCCGACTACCAGGCCATGCTCAGTAATTCGAACCGTGTCGGATTGTTGCCTCCGCTATTTCACAACGGAACGCTGATTGTCGCGCCGAACGACCTCGACTCGGCGTTGTGCCTTGAAGCTGATTCGGGGCGATTGCGGTGGCGATATTCATTTTTGACGAAGTTCCCGCTGGGGCTGGCGAAGGCATTGCAACGCGACTCCGAGGCCGAACAACGTCGTCTGAAAAAGTGGCGTCACCTGCTGGGCGTCGTTCCCGGTGGCCTGGAAGGGCGACTAATCGTTCACGGGGAACAGCTTTCGTCGATCGATATCGCGACCGGACGCGATGTCTGGAACAAAAAGCAGACTTCATTCGGACGCGGGCTGATCGCTGGCGATGAAATCCTGGTCCCCGAACGCGAGAGCATCAGCGTTTTCCATCAGTTAACAGGCGATCTCATTCGCGTGATTCCACTGAAAACTGCCGATTCCGCGCAACGGGGAGGAAACCTGACGATTGCGAGCGGAATGCTGCTCGTGGCACAACCCGATCGATTGACGGCCTGGTTCGAGTACAGCCGCCTGAAAGAACGCATCGAGCGTGATTTGACGATTCATCCGGATTCAGGCGAGTTGCAGTTCCATCTGGCCGACCTCGAACGCGCCGCAGGGCAAATCGACGACGCCGTGGCGGGCTTTCAACGGGTCATTGCAGGGGTCGTATCCACTGACCCGCTTTATGGCAGGGCACGCGAAAGATTGATGGAATTGTGGCGGGCTGCCGGCGATTCCAGCGACAGCAATTCCCGGTTGCCGGATGCGATCAATTACTGGCAAAAGGCCCTCTCGGTTGCCGATACAGTCGCTCACCAGACCGAGTTGATCTTCAATCTCGCCCGGGCGGAAGAGGCACTCGACCATCCCGAAGCAGCCATCGCGCGATTGCAGACTCTGCTGAATGACGAATACCTGGCGACATTTCAGCGAGAATCCGGAACCGCTGGCAATATCGCTGCCACATCGATTTCACGGCTGATCGCCGAACGCGGCCGCAATGTTTATCGTGACGTCGAAGCCATTGCCTCGGCCAGGTTTGACGAACTCAAATCGGCCAACA
>JANXOO010000044.1 GCA_025353525.1 Schlesneria sp.
AGACCTCTTGGAAATCGGGAGGCCAACGGGGACAGCGAGAACCAGATTTCAATCCGAAGTTTGCAGCCCCTGGCGTCAGGCTCTGCCGTGCCTTGATCGACTGGTCGATGAGCGACACGACTTCGCTGAACCCGCGAGCAGCAGCAACGTCCACGGTTCGCAACGGGATGCCCCAGAGAGTTCTTCCCACTATCGCACGTGCATCGGCACAATTTTAGCAAGAGTTTCATGATGCCGGTAAACTGGACGTGGATCGCAATTCACGCGTTGCGGGTCACGGGTTCGTCAATCGTTGCGATTCGAAAACAAACAAGACATAATCTCTGAAATCAGTTGTTTTGTCTCTCAGTTGGCATCATGCCCGTTATTCACGAGATGCGCTCAATCATTCAGTCCCAAGGCAACCATGTCGACTTACAAGCCCTGGTATGTTTTCATTGTTGTGGCGCTGGCACTTTTCGCGACGGCGCCTCATGCATTGCTCTTTTTCACTTTTGGGCTTCAATACATTGCAAACGACGGCCGGTGGATGCGGAATTTTCCTCACGAATTCAACGATCAAAACCGTCTGCTTGACCTCCCGTTTTGGCATGACCGGTTTGTAATTGCGAATGGTCCGCATGGTGAAGTTCAGGTCGATGGAATCGACCCTGAAACGGGAGGCCGGTCGAGTCTCAATATTGCTTTGCCACATCCGGTGAATCTTGTCGCATTTGGTGATCGACTTTTTACAAGAGATGTTCGGAATAACGAATCTGCAGAAGTCCTCGATGGCCAACTTCAATCGGTTCAAATCCCCGAATTCCCCTTCAACAGTTTCGATAACGAGCGACGGTTTCTGTTGAATGGTCAACCGGCAGTTCTGCAGTGTTCTCCTGCCGGATTGACAGTCGCAACGTTAACTTCTGGTTCCTGGGGACTTGCGTACGACGTTATGCTCCCTGATCTCCGTCGAATAGCGACGATCGGAAATTCCAAAGCGATATTCGGACTTGATCCGTCCCGGAAACCGGATTGCCTCAATCAGGGTGACCGTTTGCATTTAATGATTTGCTACGGCTCACACCTGTTCTATCGGGAAGGAATTCACCTGGGACCGCGAGGCGACATCAGTGGAAATATGTTTGCCCCAATCGTACCTGGACAAAATTGGGATCAAACGGCATCCGCTTTGACGCCTGAAAACTTCGACCCGGAACTCGAAGGTTGGTCATTGGTTCGAGAGGATTCCGAAATACCGGCTGCTGGCCTGATCGGCATTAGTAATCTTCCCGTCGAGGGGATTATGCTGATTGACGGCCAGCCAGCGGCGCTGATCGTCGATGAGATCGAGCCTGGAAATACGCTGGGCTCGATTTATAGATACGACGGGAAAAAATGGTCTGCATTTGCCAGACAGCCGTTTGAGTTCGGTTCAAATGCTTTTCGGGTTGTCGCCACTGCCGATGGAAAAATGTCGTATATCGTCGCGGCAACGTCGATGGGGGTTGCCCGTGTGTACGCAGTCGATTCGAACGGCATTCGTCTCACACCGGGAGCCAGCGAAATACCCGCAATCGGAATGCACAAAGCCAAATCTTTCATTTCGGTACTGATTTTGATCCCGATGATTGCCTTCATTTTCGCCTGCATTCAAGGACTGGGAACGTCACGAGCGATGCGAAAACGTACCGATTCCGAATACGAGTTCGATCTTCGTGTCGTCACACTGGCCTCGGTCAGGCGACGGGGAATGGCGAGGATCATTGATCTGGTGTTGATCGGTTTGGCCACTGTGGGTCTTGGAGCGTTCCTGACAATCGGCTTTGACATAGATGCATTCCTCGAAGCCCTTCATCTGGGATTCGATCATTCGACCGTCAAAGCCGCGCCGAAAATTCTGCTTGACCTTGTACTTTGCTTCGGTTTTGCCTGGTTTGCAGTTCTCGTAATGCAAGGAATCACAGGATTCACTCCGGGAAAGCGAATTTGCAGAATTCGTACGGTGGCCTCGACGCTGGAACGGTGTGGAATCGGACGCAGCCTGATTCGGGAATGTGCCCTGATTGTCGATTCGGGATGCCTTTTGTTCTGGCCTCCAGGAATACTCTGGATCGCTTTGTCGAAATATCGGCAGCGATTTGGCGACCTGATCGCCGACACAATCGTTATCGAAAACGCATAAGCTCTCGAATATGTCAGCATTTTATTGTCGCAGAAATGATGATTTGGATGTAGAATTCAACGGCGGTGCTACGTAAGAAATGCTGACTCCGTCATGACCGACAGGGAACAGTTCCAATTCTGTTTTGCTGACATTCATTCGATCACTTGCACACTTGGTAACCAATGGCCGGGTACTGGACCGTAAGAAAAGTTGCACTCGTCATTTTTTGCCTGGCTGCTTCGTTTGGGTTGGGGCTTTGGTTCGGTGAGGCGCGCGAGCGAATCCGGACATTCGATTCGACACACCCCGCGGCCTCTTCTGGTGAAAACCACAGAAAAGACAAAATCACGGGTGTGGAAGCCGTTGCTGGCGACAAAGGAAGATTACGGCTGAATTCAGATGTCGTTGACTCGCTGAATGTCCGGGTGGCTGCGGTTCGTCGGGCACCCCTTACCGAACCGCTAGTTCTGACCGGGTCACTGTTTCTCGACTCCAGCCACCTGGCCGTCGTCCATACGCGCTTTCCCGGTGAAATTGTTCAGGTCGGCCAGATTCCGGAAACCGATGCACACGGAGAGCCGGTCATCGTCGACGGGGCATCCGCCATGCGCCAGATCCGCGCAGGCGATCAGGTGACCAAAGGTCAACTGATCGCGATTGTCTGGAGCAAGGAAATCGGGGAAACCAAGAGCGACCTCGTTGAAGCGTTGTCGCGCAGAAGTACGTCGAAAGCAACCGTCGATCGATTGGAAGGGCTGGAAAAAGGGAGTGTTTCTGGTCAGGTCGTACGCGAAGCACAACAGAAATATCAATCCGATGTCATCGCCGTTGAACGGGCCGAGCGAACGTTGCGTTCGTGGCGCGAAACGGACGAAGAAATTGCTGAAGTTTATGCCGAATCAGCGAGAATCGTTCGCGGCGAATCCCAACCTGACTCAAAAGTTCGTCAGACGTGGGCTGATGTCGAAATTCGCGCACCACTGAGTGGCACAGTCCTTGAACGCAACGGGACTGTTGGAGAGATTGTCGCCACCGGGGTCGACCTGTTTACAATCGCCGACCTTAGCCGAATGGGTGTGCTCGCAAATATCTACGAAGATGATATTCACAAGCTGACATCGTTGCCTCCGGAACAACAGAACTGGATGGTGCGTCTGAAGGCCGAGCCCGAATCGCCACCGATTGTCGGCCGTTTTGAAGTCGTCGGCAACGTGATTGACCCCAGTCAACATACCGCAGCCGTCGTCGGCTGGATTTCAAATCCCGCGCATCATCTGCGTACCGGTCAATTCATCACCGCGACAATCGAACTGCCGGGTCCCTCTGATGCCGTACTGGTCCCTAATTCGTCGATCATCGATGAAGGGACGACCGCTACAATTCTTGTTGCCAGCGATGCAGAGATGCTTGACATCCGTGCCCGGTGCGTCGCAGTCATCCGCCGGGG
>JANXOO010000109.1 GCA_025353525.1 Schlesneria sp.
GGTTTTTGGAAACTCGTTCTCCAGGGCCTCCGAAGACTCCGACCGCTGGCTATAGGAATTCATGGTCCGTTGGACCGAAAGACCGCTTGCAACGCCTCTCGTTTTCCGCGTTCGAAATCCCGACAATTTCGAAATTCGCCCGGACAGATCTGGACTGACCCTGAACTTCCGTCAAACACCAGCGACGTATTGGCGATGATTCTCAATGGGCCGCTTCCGTCACGTCTGATTGCATCCTTCATGCTGGATGCCGAACGCCAGCGACTGGATGAACTTCCCGACGAGATTCAGGTGTTTCAAGGCCATGTTCCCGTTCCAGAACACCGAAATTCCTGGACCCTCACTCCAGTTGTCGCACTCGACTGGGCATGTCGAAGAGTGACTAATAGTGCAGTTCCAAACGCCGAATCCTTCACCGGGATCGAAAGACAGTTTCTGATGCCGGTCGTGACAATCGGAACGGTAAAAAAACAAGATAATTGCATTCGTGGACCGCCGTGGGGAAGATGAATTCCTCGTTGATCCGCAGTACGTCACTAATCGAAAAACGTTTGATGTCATTCATGTCGCTGGCGACGTTCCTATTGCTTGGCACGCCACGGAGTATGGGATTGAAAACGCTGACTCCGATCCTGTCGCTGGAGCGTGAATCATGGGCGCATCTTTCAAGGGTTGGAGATGGAAGATCGGCATCGTCACGCCGTTGATGTGTCCAATAACCTCGTTTCGCGACGAAGGAGGCAGACGCCGTCTGGAGGATATTCACGATTTCGAAATATCGACCGCACCACCTGTCCCGTGCCGACTTGCTCTGATGTCGCACAGCCTGTAGTCTGCAGTTTGCGCTGGCGGAAACACAACCGGAACCGGGGCTCGTGACAGACAAGCGGGACACAATGTCAGTTCAGTCAGAATCCCCACCGATTCCCGCATCGCTACAGATGGCAACCGACGTGGAGCGTCGTCTGCGCGAGCAGCAACTCGGAATCTACTTCGTGATGCCGCGCGTTGTGCGCCGCGTGATCCAGAACGAACTCGATATCGCCAGCCCGTGGCAACCACCGCCGCACCGCAAAAGTTGCGTGATTTCCCGGGATCGACTGCTGTGGCTCGTCGCTCGCGACGAGTTGGGTGTCGACGATCGCTCGACGTTACCCGAGCAGATTATTCTGATTGCGCAGCCAGAAGAAATTCAGCTCGAAACCATGACGCGCGAGGAATTGCAGCGCCACTATTGGCGATTGATGTTCCACGCTCGAATCGATTTTGAAATGGAAGCCCGCATCCGTCGCGACCGAATGTCCGCCGCCGAATTGCGCCGC
>JANXOO010000119.1 GCA_025353525.1 Schlesneria sp.
GATTGATTCGTGGTTCGGCTTACAAATCACGGGACGAGATCCTCGAACTGGCCAAACGCGATGGTGAAAGCGTTCGTAAGACGGCCGAATTGACAGCGAAAGAAGAAGGATTGCGGCGACGCGAAGATGTCGAAAAAGAACTGAATTCACTGCGTGATGAAATCCGCAATCAGGAACGGAAGCTCGACAAACGCGAATCCGGATTGAAAGACCAGTTGGATGACATCTCTAAAAAAGAACGAATGCTGGAAGCGACTCAACTGAAATTGTCCGAGCGCGGCAAGGTTGTCGAAGCGCGTGATCGTGAGCTTGAAAAGATCATCAAGCAAGAGCAGGAACAGCTCTACAAGATCGGTGGCCTGGACCAAAAAGCGGCAACCGCCATGCTGATGGATCAGCTCGAGCGCGAACTGAAGAATGAAACCGGTGGATTGATCCTCAAGTACGAATCAGAACTGAAGCAGCAGTCTGAAAAGCTGGCTCGCGAAATCATCGGAATGTCGATTCAGAAATATGCCTCTGCACATACGTCAGAAACGACTGTGTCGACGGTTGATATTCCGAACGACGAGATGAAGGGGCGGATCATCGGCCGCGAAGGCCGGAACATCAGGGCCTTCGAAAAAGCCACCGGAGTTGACGTGATCGTCGACGATACGCCGGGTGTCGTTGTCGTATCAGCCTTTGATAGTGTGCGCCGCGAAACGGCGAAGCAAGCGATGGTGAAGCTGATTCAGGATGGTCGGATCCATCCGACCAGAATCGACGAAATCGTGCTTGAAACGCAGAAAGAGATGGAGGATTTCATTCGCAGGCAAGGGGCCGAAGCGGCACAGGAAGCCGACGTTCCTAACCTGCACGAGAAATTGCTCGATCTGATGGGGCGGCTCTTCTTCCGGACCAGCTACAGCCAGAACGTTTTGCGCCACTCGATCGAAGTCGCTCATCTGACCGGAATGATGGCCGAGCAACTGGGACTTAACGGCAACATCGGGCGTCGTTGCGGTTTTCTGCACGATATCGGCAAGGCCGCAGACCATGAAATGGAAGGGGGGCATCCGGCGGTCGGAGCGGAACTTCTTAAACGATACGGTGAAAAGGGCGAGGTCGTTCATGCGGCCAAGGGGCACCACGACGACATTCGTCCCGAATACATCTATACGGTACTGGTCGCAGCCGCTGATGCCTGTTCGGCATCACGACCAGGGGCACGCCGTGAGACACTCGAAAAATACGTCAGGCGACTCGAAGAACTCGAGACCCTGGCGTGGGGTTTTCCGGGAGTCGAACAGGCGTTCGCGGTACAAGCGGGTCGCGAGATCCGGGTCATCGTCAACCCTGCCGATGTCAACGATCGTGAAGCCGCCAAGTTGTGTCGCGACCTGGCAAACTCGATCGAACAATCGCTGACCTATCCTGGCGAAGTCAAAGTCACGGTCTTGCGAGAAACCCGCATCGTCGATTACGCCAGGTAATCGCATTTCCGGAGGCATTGAAATCAGGTGCCACACGCATCAAACTATGGACTGGATGCCCGACGAGAGTACGAAATAACGCCCCACTGCGAACAGAATCGCTCGCCAACTCTTCGGGCTATTTTCCCGCCGTCAGACGCAACGCGTTGCGTACGGATTCCGGTTTCACGAACGCGATATAGCCGAAGATCATCGTCAAACCAAACGTCCACATTCCCAAAAACGCACCGATTCCAAGGTGCATGACGATCCCCATCGCAAGGATCGGGAACCGCATTGTTCGATTCCATACGAGGTACGCAAAGGAAATTTCCCATAAAACTGTGATGTGCGTTGCAAGCTGAACAACTCCGGGATACCACGCAAGCCATGTTAAATCGGTCGATTGATATTCGTAGTTTGTGATGACATTCCAGAGTGCTTCACCCGTCCACCAGGATTCGCCCTGAAGTTTTGCTGTCGAAGAAAAAAAGTAGATGACGCAGTAGTGAACCTGAATCAATCGCAGCGCAAGTCCCGCAGACGCTGAACCGATCGAAGGTGACTGAGTCGCTGCAGTACCGTTTTGACGTTGGCGACGCCATTGAAGAATTCGTCGCCAGACGCTGTCGAAGGAATAATCAGA
>JANXOO010000124.1 GCA_025353525.1 Schlesneria sp.
GCGCATTGACCGTCCGACGTTCAAATATCCTCGACCGGTCGTCACCGATTCGACGAGTGATCGACGAACCGACGTTGTCGCCTCGCCGAACCCTCGCGACGGAATGGAATGGAGAGGAAAGGAAAGGAAGGGAGAGGAGAGTGCGCACAAGTGTGCGGATGTGCTCCCGACTGAAATTGAATCTGAATCTGAAAAGAAATCAAAGCGATTCGTCGTTCCGACAATTGCCGAGGTTCTGGACTATTGCCGCGAACGCCGAAACACAGTTGATGCCGGGACGTTCATCGACCACTCCGCATCGAATGGCTGGACGGTCGGTCGCAACCCCATGAAGGATTGGCAGGCAGCAATCCGCAAATGGGAGAAATCCGAGGCTGGCCCACCGGCGACATTCGACATCGGGCAATCCCGCGCTTCGAATTCGAAACCGAAAGTTCTGCCACTGGTTGAATCAGACGCCTCACGAAGGATGAAATCATGAACGGCGCGAACATTCCGCCTCAAAACCTCGTTGCCGAACGAGCGTGCCTTGCCAGTCAGATGCTCGACTCGTCGTCGGTCGATGTTGTTCGCCAGTTTGTCTGTGTCGACGATCGCCTCAACTGTCAGATCTGCGCGATTCGGGTGGAATCGAAAACGACGCCGATGTCGCGATTTTTCCATTCTGGCCATTCAAATTCGACGACACCTGCGGCGACCCGTCGGAGTATCGGGTTTGCTGCCGCAAGAGCCGGAATCGCGGAATTCGCGAACGCGTCATCAAGCTCCGTTTGTACCGGAGCAGCAGCGAATCGAAGGAATCGAAAGCGACGTTCCCCAGGATTGCTGAATCAACACGATGCCCCGCTTGCACCTCAAACGAGTTCACTCCGATCATCAGCGAAGAGGCGCTGTCGCTGTTGCGGCTGCCTGGTGCGACGGGCGGATTCTGTATTTGTAGGGAATTCAAAGGCGATAAGCTCAGAGGAGGCGAGTCTGCCAAATGTAGCCCTGTCGCTCCGCGACAGGAAAGCCGTAGCGCAACCATGTAAGCAT
>JANXOO010000151.1 GCA_025353525.1 Schlesneria sp.
TCGGCGATTTTGCTGAAATCGTAGCGG
Source organism: Schlesneria sp. (assembly GCA_025353525.1). Taxonomy (GTDB): domain Bacteria; phylum Planctomycetota; class Planctomycetia; order Planctomycetales; family Planctomycetaceae; genus Schlesneria. The sequence goes on from JANXOO010000151.1 coordinate 28, forward strand.
GGAAGAATGACCCCGATGGAACCCGTCCATGTGGTCGGTTCCGCAAAGATTTTTGCGTCCGGCCCGGCACCCATCGCGATGTAGTATCCGCCAGACGCGGCCATTCGCTTCATCTGCACATACACCGGCTTGGTCTTTTGCAACTTTTGAAGGCGATGGTAAATCTGGTGACTGTCGGTGACCAACCCGCCAGGACTGTCAATGACGAGAAGTGCCCCTTTCACTCCGGCATCATTTGTCGCCCGGTCGATCTGACGAATCAGACGTTCGGTAAACGGTGGCATGATTGTCGCTTCGATCCTGAGAATCGCGATCTTCTCTGCTGCGGTCGAGCTGCCCGAGTGATACCGTTCCGCCGGAGGTTCGGTGTTTGCAAAATACTGTCGATAGGCGGAATAGAGCCCCAGGTTCGCCATCAATGACAAGCCAAGTCCCGCCAGCAACAGCTTCATTAGCCAGCCGCGCCAGGGACTGGGGACTTGCGTTTGAACCAGAATTGTTTGCGGTGGATTTCCACTCCCCCTCGAACCGGGTGTGAAAACGGTTGTATCACTCATTTGACAGATTTCTCCATTCGCCCCGCGTGTAGGTTCTCAGGCAACTGGCAACGGAAAATTTGCCGGCTGAAAATCGGGGATTGGCTCCATGTCTTCCTGGTGCCTGCCACCCCCCCCTTTTTCAGCGATCAGTATTTCATTTTCCTGCCGCTCGACGATCGACGCTCGCAGAGTAATTGCAACCGTGCTGACCGTCCAGTGCCACGACGATCAAATGGCTGTCGAAAGTTCCCTGGTAGCTGCGTTTGGCCATGCCATTTCAGGGATGTTTGTCCGCCTGACGCGCAGCAAAATGTCTGGCAGCAAAATGTCTTGTGAGACACGTTCGATCCGGATAATCTGCCAACAGTCGCTCGCAGGCCACATGTGATGTCACTGCAGTGGCCAGTCTTTTGAAAGCAGATTTGCTCAATGACGGTGATACACGGGTTTGCCTCGCCTGCCAGCTATCGTGACGGTTTCGTTTCGATCGGCAATTTTGATGGCGTCCACTGCGGTCATCAGTCAATGCTCGCGACCCTGGTTCAACGGGCCAGGGAACAAGGCGTACCGGCGGTTGTGATGACGTTCGATCCTCACCCGATCGAGTTGTTGCGTCCCGATGCCGCTCCGCCACGACTGACAACAATGGCACATCGAACCGGATTGCTGCAGAAGTACGGCGTCGATTGCGTGATCGTCCTTCCGACAACGCCCCGGTTTCTGACACTGACTGCGGAAGAATTTTTCCAGACGATTGTGAAGACCGAACTGCGTGCTCGCGGGTTGGTCGAAGGACCTAACTTTTTTTTCGGACGCAACCGCGCGGGAAATGTGACGGTGCTGCGTGGTTTTTGCACGACTCATCACCTGACGCTGGATGTCATTCCGCCGGTAATCGTCGACGAACAACTGGTGTCTTCGAGTGTCATACGGTCGCTGATTGACGCAGGTGACATTACCGAATCGGTTCGGCTGCTGGGACATCCTTACCGGCTGACGGGTGTCGTTGGACGCGGAGCCGAACGCGGGCGTGAACTTGGTTATCCGACAGCCAACCTGGTCGATATGGCGAATCTGATTCCGGGAAACGGAGTCTATGCGGGGATGTCCAACATCGGCGAACGTTCAATTGCCGCCGCGATCAACATCGGGCCGAACCCGACGTTCGGAGAGACATCGAAGAAAGTTGAAGTCCACCTGATTGATTTCAGCGGCGATCTGTATGGCAAGACGCTGGATGTCGATTTTGTTCGGCGCATTCGGGACGTTCAACGGTTTTCATCGATTAGCGAACTGAAGGATCAGTTGCGAAAGGATGTCGATCTGGCTCGCTTGATCATGTTGTCCGGAAAACAATGATCGAAGAAGGCTGCCGTGTGAGCGAGCTGAAAAACGGGGAGGGGCACGAGGAAGACCCTCGGCGCGCCGGGGT
>JANXOO010000154.1 GCA_025353525.1 Schlesneria sp.
CGGCGTAAGCCCTCGGACTTATCCGCAATTCGGTCCGAGGGCTTACGCCGCTCGGCTCGCCAGTTTCCGCAAAAAACGTTATGACAATTTCTTTACAGCGTTGCTCAAAGGGCCATTCACTCAGTACGCGTTTCGCAACGCGCCGGTTTTGAGTCGGTCCTGATACAGATGGCAAGCTTCCTCCGTGTGGTGGTGTGCCTACCTGCTCATCATATGAGTGAGAGTCAGCCAGCGGAAGAATGGGGGCGGAAGCCCGGATGGCGATTGTGTAACGGCGGGAAGCGATTCGTTTGCGTCCCCGAGCCAGTCGCAGCTCGGGACTTTTGTTGGTGTCGTTTATCGTGGGTTTGCGAAGACGCCATTATATCTACTCGGTGCCGCAGTTTTCGCGGTTGAAACTGTGGTGCGGCACTTGCAATACTGACGCGACAGAAAAAAACTATTCAACCGAGACCTGTTTGCAATGCCGCGTTGACTCCGTGTCAGCGAGTGTGTCGATTGTCCCGTTCAACATACGTCGAAGATTGTAATTGCACCGATATCGATATGACTCAACTCCATATAACGATTCTTTTTGAATTCGATACGTTGAACGGTGGCGAACGGTCGATTCTGGCGGCCATCGACTGGTTCCGAATCCACGATTCCCGATTTCATTTCACGGCAATCGGCCCTCCCGCTGGCCGACTTGGGTCCGCCCTGCGGGAACGCGCGATTCCACTGGTCCCATGGTCAGCCAGAAACGCTGACGGGCAGCGTCGATTGGCGACCGACATCGACAATTCCCTGATTCAGATGATCGATTCACTTCGGCCTGATATCGTCCACGCCAATTCGCTGGCGATGGGACGATTGCTGGGGCGAGTGGCAACGCGCATTCTGTCGCCAGCCACCGCTCACCTTCGTGACATCATCAAATTGAGCGCAGCCGCAATCGCTGATTTGAACCGCAATCGAAAACTGGTGGCCGTCTCGCAGGCAACCCGATTGTTCCACGTGGCTCAGGGGGGAGACGCGGATAAAATCACTGTGATCTACAATGGCATCGACCTTGACCGGTTCCATCCGCACCCGAAAACCGGATGGTTGCGAGTTGAATTGCGACAACGAGTCGCGAATCGAGTCGATTTCTCTCGGTTCGATTCCCATGGAAAAAACGCCTGCGCGTCTGGTGTAGACCACCCGGCGGTATTGATCGCGTGCATCGGCCAGATTGGTCTTCGCAAGGGGCAAGACGTACTCGCATCGGCGGCGCGTGCGATTGTCGAACAAGTGCCCCATGCCCACTTTCTTCTGGTGGGTGAACGGACATCGCAGAAGGAAGAAAGTATTGAATTTGAACGAGCGGTGCTTCGCCGGTTTGATGACGAGGGGCTGTCGGATCGCCTGACCGTTTTGGGGACACGGGATGATGTCCCGGAACTGCTGTCGGAAATCGATCTGTTGATCCACCCGGCGAACCAGGAACCATTGGGCCGAGTGTTGCTGGAGGCATGTGCGGCAGGAGTTCCCATCGTTGCAACGAATGTCGGAGGAACCCCGGAGATTATCGAGGACGGCATCACCGGCCGACTCGTTCCGGCAGGGAATCCCAAGGCACTTTCCGAAGCGGCAATCGCCATTTTGAACAACCCGACTGAATCGGACCGACTGCGTTGCGCGGCCAGGCAGCGAGCCGAACAGAAGTTTTCCATCGAATCCGCCGCGCGGTATCTGGCCAGTTTCTGGCTCGATACGCACTCGACAGCGGACGGAGAACTGCCACATGGTGGTGTCGGCTGGCCTGATGACAACTCAGGAAAACAGGGGGATTGTGGGGCATAAACGTTCCGTGAAGTGTTGCGCAGCAGCAGTTGAAGAAACGAGTCGCGAAGCACAAGGCAGGCGTGTCTCATCGAAAAGAAGAATTCTATCGCAGAGTCACAAAGACAAAGACACAGAGAAGGCGAAAGCAAAAGAGTGAAGAAGGGAAATACACAGAGATCTCACGCAAAGGCGCAAAGAAAAAGGCCACCTGCGAGTTCCCCTGACGATTCCAGAATCTGCCGCGCCCAATCCAGGCCGCTGGCGATCTACAATCGGGCATGGATTGAAGTCAGAACATCGCCGTCGCTGGGCAATGTCGACGCCAGGATCGGGCGCAGCGGGATCGGGATTTCATCCATTCGATAGGCCGTTCCGTGTCGATGGATGCCGTAGACGGCGGTTGAGATCCGGATTGTTGGAACGAATGGTACGACTCCAAACGGGTTTTCCAGCAGAATCGTCGGTATACGTTCCAGATGACGGATCGCCTCACTCGGGAAACAATCCAGCCTCGACGAACCTACCAGCACAACCGCGTCGGGCTCATGACGTTCGAGCATATCTGCGGCCGAATATTCATCGGGATTGTATCTTGGATAGCCACGTGCGAGATTCACACTGAACGGATATCCTGTCTGCCAGCACAGAACGCTGTCGGCTCCCGAGACATCGCCACCGACGCGCATTCGCCGAGCGTAAAATCGCGTGTACTCGTTGAGTTCCGTCACCAGTCGCAACAACGCCTCGACGTTGTGATTTCCGAGTGGTTGCAGAACCAGACCGTAACCGAAGAAGACGATTCCACAACGGCACGAACGCATCTTTTCGGCCAGATCCCGCAACTGCTCCAATGGAAGACCTGTCGGTGACCCCGGTACAGGCTCAATTCCACGCAAGAGTCCCCTGAGTGTCCAAAGTGCCTCAAAATCCTGCCCGTCAGCGACCTCGAGGTATAGATCCGCTCGTTCTGCCGTCTCCGTTCGTTTTGAATCAACGACGATCATCGTTCGATCACTTCGACCATTAGCCGTCAATGTTCCGGGGCGCATCGAGTAGCGGTCAAGATGTCGTGGCTGCCACTGGATCGGGTCAGACCCCCAGTAAATGACCAGATCGGCCCGATTGCGAATTTCACCCAATGAACATGTCGATTCGCCGACCTGCTGAAGTGCGAGGATTGAGGGAGCGTGTCCTTCGGAAGCAGTCGTA
>JANXOO010000207.1 GCA_025353525.1 Schlesneria sp.
CGAAAAGAAGTTCGTCTGGCTGATGGAACTCCATCAATTCAGCACGAAGATTATCAATTCCGAACGACCAGCCGACGTGTTAACGGAACGCGCACGCCACTTTCTGCAAGTCGATGATCTGGACAAGGCACTGGCCGATCTTGATCGGGCGGTGGAACTGGATGCACATTCTGCCGATGCGTTGGCAACGCGAGCTGTCGTTCACCTTCGCCGAAAATCGACGGAAGCCGCCAAATCAGATGCTGAAGCGGCACTGAAGATTGATGCGATTGAAGACGCATTCTCGGTCCTTGGCGACGTGTATCTCGGACTGGGAAACTACGACAAGGCGATCGAGAACTTTGCCCATGCCAGGCGAATTGACGAGAGTGTCGCCGAAGCCTATTACGCCAGGTCGAAGATTCTGAAGGAAAACGGGCAGGTCGAAAAAGCCCGTGATTCACTCAATCAGTCACTGGTGCTCGATCCCGATATCGAAAGCCGGTTGCGTTGAGTCCCCGGCTGTATGTTCAAACGCTTTCCGAAGACGCAGAATTTCCATGACCGTTTCAAATTTGGCCGCGAGCAGTGAAATGCTCAGGATGTCGTCAAAAATTCATGGACCGATCGCGGTGATTGGCGATTTGCACGGACAGGTCGACAAACTGACCGTCGTGATCAATCGGCTGAAGCGGCTTCCGGACTTTCATCAGCGGTGGGTGGTGTTCATCGGTGACTTCGTCGATCGCGGGCCGGACGTGAAAGCGGCAATCGACCTGATCCTCGATTTCAGTGGCGAGCATCCACGAACAACGGCCATCATGGGTAATCATGAATTCGCCATGTGTTCGGCGCTCGGGTGGTTACCGGGGAGTGAAAGTTCAAGCTGGAGCGAACGCTGGGTCGACCACTATAACTCGGCGACGACCTTTGAGTCTTATGGCGCGGCGGTTGGCGATCTGGCCGATCTTGCAGCCAAAATACCTGCGTCGCACCGCCATTTTCTTGTCAATCTGCCGTGGTGCGTCGAGCATCCGCAACTTCTGTTCGTTCACGCGGGACTCGATCCGAATCTGCCGTTTGACGTTCAGCTTCGCATTCTGCAAAAGAAGGATTTTTCGCTGAACCGGCCGCAGTGGCTGTGCGAAAAAGCGTTCGTTGACATGGACCCACCAGCGGATTGTCCATTCACGCTCGTTTCCGGCCACGTGAAGGTTGAAGAAGCCATTATTCGACCGCGTCGCATTCTGGTCGATACGACGGGCGGAGACAGTGGTGAATTGAGTTGCGTGCTGATGCCCGAACGGCAGATCGTCACTTCTGCGGCCAACAAACGGTCAGCCCCTCCCCCTCCCTCACGACGTTCGACCTCGGCAAATGCCAGTCGATCAAGCTGGTGGAAGATATGGGGGTGACAGGGCGAGCAGGCGATATTATTCTGCTCGCGGTCCGGAATGAAGCATACGAGGTCAACTTTGCCATGAACGCACTCCGCAGCCATGAATTATTGCATCGCCGATCAAGTCGATTGCTGATCGTTGATGTACAGGAAAAACTGGTTGCCGCTCTGGAAGAGCGTGAGCAGGACCGGTTACTGGAAGCGTGCCGGTTGCTTTGCGAGGGAGCCAGACTGATGGGTGTTCCGGTCACCGCAACGGAACAGTATCCACAGGGACTTGGATCGACCGTTGACGGGCTGACGGAGTTTGTCGGCGAACGACTGGCTAAGAAACGGTTCAGCGCTTTCGAATGTACCGAATGGCCACCGGCAGCGGAAGTTACGGACGACCGTTTCCAGATCGTGGTTGCCGGAATGGAAACTCATATCTGTGTGCTTCAAACGGTCCTGGACCTCCTTGCAGCGGGTTACCACACGTACGTTGTGATCGACTCCGTCGCAAGTCGGGGTGGGATCGACCACGGCGTCGCACTCGAACGGATGGCAAATTCGGGCGCGGCGATCGCAACGGCTGAAAGTGTCCTGTTCGAGTGGTGCGAGACCGCCGAAGCGTCCGAATTCAAGCAACTGAGTGAACTGATTAAAACTCGCCCCGAATGACGATAAGGTGACCGGCAGGAAAAGAAATACCGGTCGCTGAAAGAGGGGGACAGGCACCAGAAACCCCCCCGGCGCGCCGAGGTCCCCGTTTTCCAGCCGGTAAATTTTCCACTGCCGGTCGCCCGATACAGTGGCTGGGGTGCAGTTTGCGTCGTCTGCCGAATGCGAGCTGTTTCAGGCCTCGGATACACTTTCGAATTCATAACCGCAAAGCCATTCTCGATTGACGGCAGGCAGTGGCGTTGAACTGACTTCAAACTGCCTTGCGAAAATGCGATGATTTGACGGTAAATCGCGGTCGTTACGCCTGTTATCGCTTAAAGTTTGGAAAGTTTTTTTCCAATATATCCAATGGAAGACTGCTCGTTACAATGCGGTTCCCACAGAAGTGACGTTCGCAGTGTGTTGCCGGGCCCTGGAAAATTGTATGAAGTCAATGTTGGCTCAAATCCGGGAATACTTCGGAGCGTCGGCGGTCCACCGTCGCGTCCGGCAGCGTCGTGTTTCTCGCGAATACGCAGCAGAAATCCAGCAATTGGAACCGCGCGTTGTTTTCACCTCAGCCATCGTGCCCGCTGCCGTCTCAACGGTCGTGTTCCCACCCGTCGTCGCGAGTGCTGCTGATCAATACATGTTGCAACTGCTTAATCGGGGGCGAGCCAATCCGGTGGCTGAAGCCGCACGAATGGGAATCGACCTGAACGAAGGTCTCCCTGCGGGAACCCTGGCTCCAGTCGCCCGACAGCCCTTGGCGCTGAACGCGTCGTTGCAGACGTCGATCGAAAACCATCTCGCAGATGAACTCGCTCACAACTTTTTCGGACATGTCGGCTCGAATGGCTCGACATTGGACGTCCGGGACGTAGCGGCAGGCTACACAAACTGGATTTCAGTCGGCGAGAATCTGTCCTGGATGCCGGCAGAGGCAACTTTGAGCCTTGAAAAAAATATCGCTCAGCAATACGTGAACCTGTTTGTCGACCACGGTATAACCGGCCGAAGTCACCGGACCAACTTCCTCAACGGAAATCTCAGGGAAATTGGTTCTGCCATTCGTACCGGAAAATACCAGGGATATAATTCTGTACTGACGGGTGAGGAACTGGGGCTCGCGACCGGTAACCCGTTTGTGACCGGTGTTGTCTATAACGATGCTGCCAAAACAGGTTTTTATGCGATGGGAGAAGGACTCGGCGGCGTCACCATTTCCGTGAGCGGTGCAGGAGGCATCGCCTATCGAACCACGTCAAACGCGGCCGGGGGATATCAGATACCACTCCCTGCAGGGACGTATTCGGTCGTGTTTTCCGGAACCGGAATCGCCGCTCCGATCATGAAGTCATTCACGATTGGAACACTGAATGTGCAAGTCGATGCCAATACGAGAACGGACAAGGGCGTCACGACTCCTGTTGTCACGGCCGACCCGCTTACCCAAACGGTCAGGACCGGCACAGCGGCCGTCTTCAGTGCCACCGCCATTGGAAGCCCTGTTCCGACAGTTCAATGGCAAGTCAGCACGAACGGTGGTGTGTCGTACGTAAACATCGCCAGCGCAACGTCGTCCACTTACAGTTTCACCGGAAACGTGGCCCAAAATGGATATACTTACCGCGCTGTCTTCATGAACACACACGGTTCCGCAACGACAAAAGCCGCAAAACTGACGGTCCTCGCCGCACCAGTCGTGACAAAAAATCCGTTGAGTCAGAGTATTACGATCGGACAGACCGCGACGTTCACGGCCGCCGCAACCGGTAGCCCGACACCGACGGTTCAATGGCAAGTTTCTACAAACGGTGGGACGACATTTACCAACATTGCCGGGGCAACCGCATCGACATATCGCGTCAGCGTCACTGCCGCTCAAAGCGGAAACAAGTACCGGGCGGACTTCTCCAATTCACAGGGGAAGGCAACGACTTCCGTCGCGACATTGTCGGCAATTGCGGCTTTTGCTGTGCCTGCCATCACCCAGAATCCGACGAGCCAAAGCGTCGTATCTAGCGCGAAAGTCACATTCGCTGCAGCGGCAACCGGTAGTCCCACGCCGACAATACAGTGGCAAGTCAGCACAGACGGAGGCAATACTTTTATCAATGTCGCCGCAGCGACATCGAAGACTTACACGTTCACGGCACTTGCTGCTCAAAATCGCAATCAATACCGGGCGGTCTTCAGTAACTCAAGGGGAAGCGTCATCACGAAGATCGCTACGTTGAGTCTCGTGGCGGCAAAAGCCCGTCTGATCAGTGTTGGCAATTAGCGGACATCACATGTGTCGCGAACGGAGCCCCGCCCGACTGGCGTGCAGGCCCCGTTTTATGGCCTCGTGATCCGGATCGCGTTTTGACAGCGATTCGAAGATCGGTAACGCCAGTTCAGGTCGGGCAAAAACAAGATACAGGTCGGCCAGCGGCAGCTCGATCGCCGATTGATCGGGAAATCGCTTCGTCGCAGTCTCAAGTGTCGCGAGGGCTTTACCTGGCCAGTTTTGTTCGCGATACAGACTCGCCAGTCGTACGTGCGCCAGAGCGTTGTCGGGATCGACCGTCTCGATGTCGTCGCCAATTGTGATCGTCGATTTCGTCGGTTGCTCGATCGCCGAACTCATTCGGAGCAGCAGCAATCCGTGTCGCGCATCGTCATTCCCGTTGAGTACGGCCAGTTCGTACCGCGATTCTGCCTGGTTGAATTCGCCGAGCAGATGGTGCAAGTGGCCGCGAAGGTAATTCGCTTCGGGATTTTGCGGCGCGTCTGCCAGAATCAGATCCGTTTCGCATTCGGCTTCAACGTACTTGAGACTTCCGATCAATCCCCTGATACGACGTATCCGCGATTCGGTCGATCGGGCGCCAATCCCGTATGACTTTTCTCGCAAACGTTCCCGCGACCGTTCGGCACCGTCGGCCAATACGCCAGCCATCGATTCCGCGTTGGGCAGCTTTCTTGCCATGTCAAGAAACCTGGCCGCATCGGCGAATTCCTCGACATCGAAAAGCAGCCAACCGAGTTCTGCACAGATCCTGACCGTCACTGTTCCCCGTTCGATCAGGTCACGGAGTACAGGAATGGCCTCCTGATTCCTGCCGGAATCCCGCAGCAATGTCGCATGTCGAATGGCCAGATCGATTCGTTGCGGCATCCGTTGCCGCGATTCTTCAATAAGCTTCAGTTGTCGTTCGGCCCAATCTGCAAACGCCGTTTTAGAGATGGCGCCTGATCGATTCGGAACAACTTCGAGGATCGTGACATCGCGTTCGCTGAAGACAACAGTCAAAGTCATCGCGGGATCGGCATCGATTTGCCGCCAGCCGAATCCGTCGCCGAACTGTCCGTTCGGAACGACCAGATACCGTGCCGAAAACGCTTCGATTTCGTGCCGCAGTTTGTCCGGAGTCATCGTCTCGAACTGGACTCGCTTCTGAAATCGATGAGATGTCGCACCGACGGCGGCGTGCCACGTCAGAACCCGTGCGTGCGACGGCGAATGGTCGCTCAACCATTCGCCCGCTCGACGCCAGTCACTGAAGTAGAACCCTGGTATCTGCGATGTATGGAAACTGTCACGATCACGATTGAAAGCGCGGTTGACCCCGACAATCTGAACCGAAGATGTCGATTGCCAGCCGACCATCGCCAGCATCGCCACCGCTCCGACGGTCGCGAATGATTGTTTTGATCGAGTGTGTTCCGATACCGCGCGAAGTCCGGCGGGAACGAAAGCCAACAACACGGGAACGAGCGGCCAAACAAACCGCTCGTGTCGCCAGGGCCAAACGGTCAGGCAAGCACAGTAAATGACCAAAAACAACAGGGCCAGCGAACCGCCACGAGTTCGTCGAGTCCACATGCCAAACAGTGACAGCGCCAGCACCAGCAACGCGACACTACCTGTGACTGCGGCAGGAAGCCCGATCGCTGGAAGTGGTTCGAGCGTCAACGGAGCATACCACGGTCGGTCCGATTTCAGTCCTGGAAGTATCAGTCCTGGTGCCGCGGAAACGTAAAACCAGACCGAATCCATGCCGGAAGCGAACATCGGGCCGAGTCCCCGTTCGCGAAGCCGTCCCACCAGCGACCCAACGTAGTTCTCTCCGGCAGCCTGTTTGTTTCTGATCGCGAGCAACCCCAGGCCACCTGCCGCGACGGCAACAGCCCAAAGCCATTGGAATCGTCGACGTGACATGAGACTCCAGATTCCGACTGCCGCCACGAGTGCAACACCGGCGGTCCTCAACCAGGGAGTGTATGCCAGTGCGATGATGCCGACCGCCAGGGACAGTTTCCGTTGCCATTTCGGCCGTGCGGATCGATCGTCGGGTTCATCGATCGAAAATTGACCGAGCAACAGCAGAACGACTAGCACCCCCAGCGTGAAGGGAACTTCCGTCAATACTTCTGTCGAGAGAACCAGAAATGCGGGGGCCGATGCAACGATGGCCGTGACGAGTAACGCGGACCAGCCATTCGCATGCAACGCGGCCAGATGGAACACAATCCATAACAACAAGGCGCCGGCCAGCAGCACAATCCACTTGGCGGCGATAACATCGAAGGGTCTGATAGCCAGGACGGGTGTCAGCAGAAGGGGCAGACCTGGCGGCCTCCACGAATAGATGGGCGAACCGGGGATATCCGTCGCCCGATATTCGCCCGAATCTGCGATTCCTTGTGCGTAAATCAGGTAGCGCGGACTGTCAGGGTTGAACAAATCACACTCGTTCAGCCGAAGTGCTCCGGCAACGACAAATGTCGCGATGAGTGCCGGCAGGCAGACGCGCAAACTGACGGAAACCCGATCGTTCATTTTCGTCTCGACCAATTTGACTGCAATCAGTTGATGCGTCGACACGGATCACTCGCCAACCTGTTCGTCGACGCCAGGTTTGGCAAGGAACCGACCGCCGCTCAGGAACATGCCGTTCTCGCAGGGGACGCACCATTCCAATGAGACTCGATAGCAATATTCGCGCGACTCGCTGGCCATTTTGACCGTCACTTCCCCCAGCGACAGCGAACCTCGATGAAGCAGCCCCATCCCGAAACGGCTGATTTCGCGTGTCATCGCGGGAACGGTATTTCCTCGCGATGTCTTTATTTCTGCAGGAACGTTTAACTCGATTCGCTCGTGCGTGCGCAAATTGGATCCGTCGTGGTGCTCAATGCTCTCGAGTACTGACCGCAAATCCTGCACACTGGGACGACTCCACGGGTCAGGCGATATCATGGGTGGCTCTCACAATCTGACTGAAGGTACAATTGGGGCGGAACGTGAACCGCTAAAGAAATCCTAGTTCACGATTCGGGGTGTGCTCCGGTGTAATTGCAATCCGTTCGACAACCTGGTCGCTACAATCGATATAACGAGCAGAAACGGTATCGCCGTGGTGATGGATCGCATTTTTCGCTTCGTGCATTCGGTGCATGCGAAAACGGGAACACTTCATGTTCGCTGGCAACCGGGCTATCATTACGACGATGCCGATGCCGATGACTCTTGAGACGAAGGCGGTTTGAGGGTACCCTGCGCGGGCTTGTCCCGTCGGTCGGAAGGGGGCGGTTTCCGAAGACGGTTCTTTGCGCCACAGAATGTAATCAAACGTAAGCACAACGAGGAACCGGACGAATGGCAGCTAATCTTCCCCGGAATATGGTCTTCGGTTCGTTCGCCGTCGCGGGTTTCGTTACCCTGTTAGCGCTGCTGGACATCATTGTGCAGGTTCCATTCGCCGGTTCGACGATCATGGATATCCTGTTCATCCTGAGTGCCGGAATTGTTGGTTATCTCGGCTGGGACGCCTACAAAGATATGTCCTGACCGGAATTCGACCCGATGCCTGGCCCGGCACCGGGGATTCTGAAAGGATCATGATCGACGATCGCGCCTTGCTGCACGGCTGGACGAGATTCAGGCCGCTTCTGTCACCGGGACTTTTGCGTAACCGAGGTCGCGAACGACTTCGAGAACTTCGCTCCACGTCGGAAACATCCGACCGCTCTTTCGCTTATAGTCGTCCATTGCCTTCATGAATTCGACTTCTTCGTTCGAATAATCGCGTTCGCACGTCGTCGGATCGATCATCCGGCGTCGTTCGACCTTGCGACGTTCCGGACCTTTAAAATTTGTTTCGCTTGCGACGCGGCGTCGATCGCCCCCAAAGCGACGATTCTGTATTCGGCGTTCTGCCGCTGTCACCGCTTCTGCTCCGCTTGTACTTTTTGCCATTGTCATCAACCTCGACCAGGGATTGTGAGGGTTGCCATCCGTTGCCGGGAATCATTCCTCCGACAGAGAGATTATGACCGCAACTTTCCTGATTGGGTTGAATGTACAGGTCGCGAAACAACGTTCAGTAAAAGAAACATTGCGGGCAGCGGTTTTGTAGCGGTCGTAACGAATATTTCGGAGCGTGAACGGTTACTACGAATGTCGGGTTCAAAACGGCGTTGAACCACACACGGCATTAACTTGTGAAAACAGTCAACGCTTCGCACTGACCCCCGGTTCCTGACGAAAATCAATGTTACTTCCACGAGTCCTCCCTGACGTGCGGAGGAATTTCTTTCCGCGACGCTTTCACCGTCAAAACGGACCTCGGTGAGGCTCCGAAAATCGCGTCCTGGTCGCGCGACATTGGCGGATCCGAGCAGCCCTGTTCGG